>JAHFCS010000507.1 GCA_023249395.1 Gemmatimonadota bacterium | reverse complement strand
GCGGTCACTGCAATAGCGCGCGAAAAGAAGCCGGGTGAGCGAGGCTTAAGTCGCGCGAGGCGAGCTGAGACATGTCTTCGTCAGACAGGGCTCCTTCGAAGGCATGAGAGATCGCCGTCCGCACGCGGGCGTCGATGCGAGGCTCGTCCAGCCAGAAGATCCTCGGCACCGGCGAATCAACGTACCCCAGCGTCCATTCGCGATGCCGGAGGTCTCTCAGGACCACCTCGGTCTCGCGCCTCGTCGTATCGAATCGTGCGATGACGTCATACCTCGAATGGCGCCAGCGCACAGTACCATTCTCGCGGATGCCACCGTCGGAGATCGCCGCCGTGTCGCGCGCGAGGGCTGCCATGGGAACCGGCTTGGCAACGCGAACGTCGACGATCCCCTTTGCCGTATCGGCGTGCTGCATCGCGGAGTTCTCGAGCGTCGAGCGATGCGTGTACAGGACGTACGGTCCGACGATCCCGAGTATGTCGGCTTCACCCGTCGCTGAGAGGGCTACATCGGGCGCATCCTCGTCGGGATCGAGCAGACGCGCCGAGGGATGTCGCGCGAGATAGACCTTCTCCCAGTCGCCGATCCGCGAATCCTCCCAGAGGACGGTCGAATCCCCGGTCATCAGGTCCCGGCGATAGATCGCCTCGCCGGAGAAGTAGGCATCCTCGTACGAGCGGGTGCTTTCGCCAACGAAGACCTCGTAATATCGTCCCGCGGCGCGCGTGAGGATCAGGGGTGACACGCGCGCGTGGATGCCCGCGGGACCGCTCTTCACCCAGTAGGTCGAGCTGCCGTCGGCAACCAGGAATTCGGCGGACGGCGGCTGCGGCGCGGGCAACGAACAGCCGAAGAAGGGTAGAACGAAAAGCCAGCGGAGATTTCGCATTGCTGGCAAATATAGTGCATCATGTGCGATCCATAGCTTCGACATTTCGGGATACTCAACGACGGTTCTGATGCGTTCAATTCTCCTTGCTATCCTCGTACTTTCTGCCTGCGGCGGTAGCCGTGACACCGCTGCAGTCAAAGGCCAGAGCAATACCGACTCGGTAGCCGCCTCGGTGATCAGCGCCGGGGGTGCGCTGGCGGGGATGCCCGACTCCACCAATCCTTCAACCCCTCTGCAGGCGACGGGAACGCTTACCGCCGAGGTGAAGCGGCTTCGCACCGACGTCTCTGCACCGATACGAGGGCTGTACATCAATAGATTCGCCGCCCAGAGCGGTAAGAAGATGAAAAGGCTCATCGGGATCGCGGACTCGACCGAGATCAACGCCTTCGTCATCGACATCAAGGACGAGTTCGGACTCAACTTCCATTCGTCCGACCCACTCCTTCAGAAAAACGAGGGGACGGCGCCCAAAGTCGCGAACCTCAAGGAGCTTGTAGATACCCTCAACGCTCATGGCATCCTGCCGATTGCGCGAATCGTCGTGTTCAAGGACTCGGTCGCGGCGCGGATGAACCCCGAGCACACCATCCGGAGGACGGACGGTTCCGGGTGGCGTGACAAGAAGGGGCTCGCGTGGGTGAATCCCTACGCCAACGCAATCTGGGAGTACAATTTCCGCGTCGCCGAAGAGGCGATACAGATGGGCTTCGGCGAGATTCAGTTCGATTACATCCGCTTCCCCGAGCCGTACAAGAGTCTTCCGCCGCAGGTTTTCCCCGAAGCCGCCGGACGCTCGAAGCCGCAGGCGCTGGCGGAATTTCTGAACGCCGCCAACAAGCGGATCGACAAATACGGCATTCGGACAACCGCGGATATTTTCGGTCTCGTCACCACCGTCAATGGCGCGCTCGAAGTCGGACAGATGTGGGAGCCGCTGGCCAAGTCGGTGGACGTGTTGCTGCCGATGGTCTATCCGTCGCACTATCCACACGGCGCATTCGGCATCAGATCGCCGAACGCCGAGCCCTACAACGTGATCCATATCGCCATGTCCCGCGCCCGAGAGCGAAACGCGGCGATCGGAATCACCGGCCAGCATGTTCGCCCATGGCTGCAGGCATTCACGCTGGGTGCGCCGCGGTACGGCGCCACAGAAATGGAGCAGGAGAAGCGCGCCGTCTATGACTCGGGCTATGACAGCTGGGTGATGTGGAATCCCGGATCGCAGTACGACATCTTCGTCCAGGCGATGGAAAAGACGCTGGTTACGAGGGCGAAGAATCCCCCCGTCCACGCACAGAAGGTCGGCGAGTAGCTATCGAAGGTCGGCGAGTAACTCTCGAAGGCGGCTAGCGCTTCGTCGTCGGTGAAGGTGCTGGCAGTGCTTTCGGTGCCGGCCGCACCGGAGCTGGTAACGTGGGCGCGGCGGTCGCTGCCGGAGGCGGCTCCGTCACGGTGACTGTCGGCTTCCCCGGGTTGTCGGAGCGGATGGTGATCCGTTTTCCATTCGGCAGCACGATGACGACATTCCCGTTCGATCCCCGAGTTGAGGCCCGAGCGCTCGACGTGACCGACTCGCGAACCGACTCCTTCACGACGGTTCCGACGAAGCGTATGCCGAAATACGCGACGAGAGTGAAGAGCGCCCAGCCGATGAGGACGAACGGGGAAAAAAGTCTCTCTTTCCTGACTGGCGGCTCCGCTTCGCGCGGGGGCTCGATT
>JAHFCS010000506.1 GCA_023249395.1 Gemmatimonadota bacterium | reverse complement strand
CATGCTCCAGAAGCTCACCGGCCGCGGCGGCGTCCATCCCCCGCCAGGTGTAGAGATGTGAAAACTGCGTGATCCCGACGGGAACAACTGCCGCCGACAGCACGGCGTCGCCCAGATTCCACAGATCGCTCAACGACTCCTCGAGAACGGCTCCGTCATTCAACCCCGGTACGACAACCATCTGGCAGTGGAACTGAATTCCTCCGTCAGCGAGTCGGGTCAGCTGATCGACAATGTTCGGCACACGAGGGTTGTTGAGCAGAACCTTCCGTGCTTCCCAGTTGGTTGCGTGCACCGACACGTACAGGGGAGACAGACGGTACTCGAGAATCCGCGCGATGTCTTTCTCCCTGACGTTGGAGAGCGTTGCGAAATTCCCGTAGGTGAACGAGAGGCGGTAATCGTCGTCGCGCACGTAAAGATTCTTGCGAAGTCCGGCCGGGAGACCTTCGATGAAGCATAATTCGCAGCGGTTGGCGCAACGGCGAATATTGGGTGGCTCGAGCGAAAGTCCGAGCTGTTCGCCCTCGGGGCGGACGATCTCGAAGACGATGTCGTCGCCGTCGGGCAGCCTCGCCTCGACAATCAGCTCATCATCGGCGGTAAGGAATTCCCAATCGAGGAAATCCTGGATGGCGCGACCATTGACCG
This sequence comes from Gemmatimonadota bacterium, assembly GCA_023249395.1. Classification (GTDB taxonomy): domain Bacteria; phylum Gemmatimonadota; class Gemmatimonadetes; order Gemmatimonadales; family Gemmatimonadaceae; genus UBA4720. Next base: position 1,970 of record JAHFCS010000506.1, on the reverse strand, counting down.
ACACGAGCTCGGTTCCGGGCTCGATACCGAGCTCTTCAGCTATACTGTCCGGGAGGACGCGGGCGACTCGTACCATAGCTAAAGTAATTTAGAGCTAAAGCCGCCGAACACAAGGAATTGCCTAAAGTTAGCTCCTCAAACCGGTGAGCTAGCCGCAAGCGATTCGAGAAGCCGCCTTGCCCGCTCTGCATTGAATCCGGGGACTTTTGCGATCGCTTCCTCTCCGGCCTCGCGCACGCCCTGGATGCTCCCGAACTCCTGGAGGAGCCTGCGGCGCGTTACGGGTCCGATCCCCGGCACCTTCAGCAGCTCCGAAGTGACTGTGCGCATCGTACGTCTCTTACGGTTGTACGTCACGGCGAACCTGTGGGCTTCATCCCGGATCTGCTGGAGGAGGCGAAGGGCCGTGGATCGTCGCGACATGCGAATCGGGGCTTCGCGTCCCCAGACGAATACCTCCTCTTCCCGCTTCGCGAGGCTGATGACGGGGCGGTCGCCGAGTCCGAGGGGCTCGAGACCTTCGTGCGCGGCGGAGAGCTGGCCCCTCCCTCCGTCGACGACGATGAGATCTGGCAGCGGCTTCTCGTCTGCCTGCCGTCGCTGGAAATAGCGCGTCACTACCTCGCGCATCGAGGCGAAATCGTCGGTGCCTTCGACCGTCTTGACGCGGAACTTGCGATACTCCGCGCGCTTCGGCCGCCCGTTTTCGAACCAAACGCCGGCGCCGACCGTGTCGGTCCCCTGCGTCGTGGAAATGTCGAAGCAGACCATCGTGCGCGGCAGACGCTGGATGCCGAGCTCTCGCCCCAGCTCGTAGACGGGATCGCCGGCGGTTGTCGCGCCCTCGATCGAACCCGCGCGTAGCTCCTCGAGCAGGTGCCGGGCATTCTGCTGGCCGAGGTCCACCAGTTCGCGACGCGACCCCCGCTGGGGAATGAGGATCTTCGTCTCCCTGAGCGATTCCTCGAGAAGATTCCGGTCGTCGAAGTCGAATGGCACGAGGAGCTGCCGCGCCCGCTCTCGCAAAGCCACGTAGCTGCCGGCGAGGTAAGCCGACAGGATTGCCGAATCCTCCTCACCCTCGACGTTCACCAGGAAGCGATGCTCCCGAGAGAGAAGCTTTCCGCCACGGACGCGCAGCAGCACGACGCAGGCGTCGTCGCCATCGCGCGCAAACCCGATCACGTCGCGGTCGCCGCCTTCGACCTCGAGGACGACCGTCGGCTCCTCCATCTGGTCGAGATGCTGAAGAGCGTCGCGCAGCTCGGCGGCGCGCTCGAAATCGAGAGAGCCGGATGCTGATTCCATCCGCTCCTTCACGCGCCGCATTACCTCGTCGGGACGCCCATCGAGGAAGAGCACTACCTCCTCGATCATCGCTCTGTACTCCATCTGGCTCTGGGCGAGAATGCACGGCGCCTTGCAGCGATGGATAAAGTAGTCCAGGCACGGGCGGTCAGGCATCTCGCGCGGCATGTCGTAGTTGCACGACCGTACGGTGAAGATCCGCTTGACGACGTTGAGAGCCCGCCGCATCGCACCCACATCGGTGTACGGCCCGAAGTAGCGAGCGCCGTCGTTCTGAAGCTGGCGCGTGACGTACACCCGCGGGAAGGCTTCCTGAATCGTGACCTTGATGTACGGATACGATTTGTCGTCGCGGAGCGCGATGTTGAAGCGGGGCCTGTATTCCTTGATGAGGTTCGCCTCGAGGATCAGCGCGTGGGACTCGCTCGGCACCACGATCGTCTCGACGTCGGCGATCTTCCCAACCAGGTGACGGGTCTTCGGGCTCTCGTCATGGTCGGCCCCGAAGTAGCTCCGCACACGCGACTTGAGACTCTTGGCCTTGCCGACGTACAGAATCTGCCCGTCAACACCTTTCCAGAGATAAACTCCGGGTCCGTCGGGAAGATGAGGCAGTTTTGCGGCGACTTTGTCGGGGACGAGACTCATTTCTAATTATACCT
>JAHFCS010000047.1 GCA_023249395.1 Gemmatimonadota bacterium | reverse complement strand
CACGCGGAGGCCGGCATTCAGCAACGGTATGTGATCGTCGGTAATCGGGTACGCCGTCTGCTGCTCGACGAACACGTCGTCGTGGCCCAGGTCCGCCGCCTGCTGCCACACGCGCCGCACGACTTCCGGCGCCTGCGCAACGGAGTTCTGCTCCTGCTTGATGGAGAGATCGCGGTCGCCGATCATGTCCCACAGTATCCCAAAAAGAGGGCGATACGCCGGGCTCGGCAGATGGGTAGCAAAGTACGCCGAGCCCATCAGCACGTCCTTCATCGTCCCGAAATTGCCGTAGTCCTCTCCGTCAACGAACAGCAGGTCCACGCCGACGCCGGCCGGAGTCTTCTTCAGCGCGTCGCCCAGAGCGACGAGCAGTCCGACGCCCGAAGCGCCATCGTTTGCACCGGGCACGGGGAGTTTGCGTTGGGCGGGATCCTCGGCTTCATCGCTCACAGGCCGCGTGTCCCAGTGCGTCACATACAGAACGCGGTCAGGCAGATCAGGGCGGAATCGCGCGAGGATGTTGCGCAGTGTGAGCTGACGGCCGTCGGAGAGCGTCTGGGTCCAGCTCTGGACAATCACCGAATCGGCCCGCTCGCGCATCCGCGCGACGATCCAGTCTCCGGCGCGCTGCGCACCGGGAGTGCCGGGAATCCGCGGGCCGAAATCCATCTGCGACCTGGCGTACCGAAGCGCGGACTCACCATCGAATTTCCCGGGATGCGGACCCCCGCGCTCGCACGCCGAGACCACGATCAGTAGGAAAACGAAACCCAGTGAGTGGCGTGTTCCGAGTTTACAGTTATTCAGTTTTGCGTCTATCAGTGCAATTACCTCGCAATCCCTAACGGGTGAACGGGCAACTGTGGAACAGTAGACTCGCAACGCGCCACTGACCGGGGTTTCTCTTCCAGTCACTCACTTCATTTCTCCCGCATAGAACTGAAGATGCAGTACCGCGCTGATGACAGTCTGCGTGAAGCGGCGATTGAGATTCCTGTCGAAGCTCTCGACGCGTGATACGACGAAACTGGACGAGAAGTTTTCGGCAACGTCGGTATCGGCGCTGAAGCTAATCGCCCGGCGGCCGTTGTCGCTGAGCCGGCTCTCGAGACTGAGCGCCAGCGGATTGAGAACGAAGTTGTCCCCGGTCCTGTCCTGATAGCTGAGCCTGGTTCGGAGATCGCTGCGCGGCTTCCACGCCGGGGGAAGTGCCCAGGGCTTCGCGATCTCGACGTTGACGTCCGAGTCACCGCTCCTGGCGCTCAGTCCCGGCCGGGTCTCGTGACGATGTGAGAGAGCGTAGCCAACCGTCGTCGAAAGCGGCCGCGCGCCGGCGAAAACTACCGAGAAACTCGCCGGATAGCTCGTCACGACAGTCTCGCCCCGATCCACACCGAATGCAGCACCCGGAACAGTCGAAGCGAGCGATGGGACTGTCTCTTCGGCCTCCGGCTGCGTCGAGTTGATCTGCCGAGTCTGCACCGCGCGGGCGGTTCCACCGAAGCTGGCGATCAGATTTCGCAGACGGTCGGGCTTCATGCTCCAGCGAAGGGCAACGTCGGGAAAAATCAGCTGTGTGCCATCGGTGATTGCCCGCCTGTCGTCCGATCGGCGCGTCCAGTTGCGAGCATTAATCATCTGGTACCGGTTGGAGATGCTGGCGCCAAATGGCAGCAGGATGGAATGTGTGGCCGATATCTGACGGATGAGCCCGGCGCTCGTTGCCGGCCGACCCCGGAGCTCGCGGAAACTCCCTATGCCGCCGAAAGCAAACTGATACGACAGCGGCGGCGACACAGGGGTCCCCTCGAACACCGAGACGATACTTCTATTGTAGTTGATGTCGATCGGCTGAATGGCGGTGAACAGCCGGTGGAGTATGCTGCCGCTGTCGAGGTGAAGCCTGGCCGCGCGGGGAAGGTCGATCGTCACACCAGCGGTAGTCGTCTGCGAGCCGCCGAGCCGGAGCGGGAGCCGGAGCGCCTGAGTAGTATCGCTTGCCCGCTCGAAGCCCAGAGTGTTGGGATCACGGAGCATGTTGTACGTGCTGCCGATGTCGAACCGTGGCTTGATCCACGACGATATGTTGGGCGTGAAGTTGAATCCGGCCTGTATGTCGCGCTCGCGCTCGAGGCCCGCATCCGCCCCGAGGATCCTGTCACGGTCAGATTCCGAGATGATCCCGAGGGGCGAATTCACTCCATAGCCGCGGAGGTCGCGCACGGAGCTGAAATCGAGTCGTCCGCTCAGAGTCTTCGACGGCCGTAGCTGGAACGATGTTCCGTTGCGCCAGCTGTTGGTCACACCGTTGATCTCACGCGGTGCGTCGTCGCGGGCGAACGCCGGCTTGAGGAACGCCGAGCGTCTGTCGGTGCCACGCGTGTACACGCTCGTGAGATGGAGCTCGGCGGGTGTCCACCGCGAGAGCCCTGGCAGGAGCGCCTGGGAAAGATTGTAATCTAACCCCACCGTAAAATTGTGCGCCCGGCCATCCTCATACTCACTCCGCGCCTCCGCCGACGTGTAGGTGCTCGTCAGACTGAGGTTGTTCCAGAGGGCGGCGAGTCGCGAATCCGTGAGCGGTGTCGCCCGCGCCAGCTGGAAGGTGAATGAAGTCGCCCTCGTGCGCGGAGTCCGCAGACCTTCCACGATGTCGCCTTCGACGTCGGACTGCGATACGAAAAGCGGATCGATCGACGCCAGTGCGTAGTTGACGGTGAATGGCATCGCGATCCCGAACGATCGCGGTAGCAGCTTCTCGAGATGGAATGCCGAAGAAAGGTTGAGGCTGTTGTCAGTGAGATACGTCGGCTGCTCTGCGAGCTGCCTGAAGTTGGGATCACGCCGGCTCATGCTCAGTCGGATGTCGGCAAAGTCACTCGCCAGGACCGAGATTCCAATCTGCCCGGCGAAGCCGGCGGCATCCACGACTCCGCCGAGGCGGATGTCGTCCACCCAGAGCTCGAGCGTGTCGCCGGGGGCTATCGGATGCGACGAAGCGCCGATGCCGGTTCGAATCATTCCCACCGCGAGCTCCTGGACCGACGCCAGGTTGGGAGGACTGACGCCCGGGTCCGACGTGTAGGCGATGTATCCGCCGGAGCATGCGACGTATCGCAACCCTGTCGAAGGCACCGGCGTATTTGCGATCAGCGCGGAGTCGACACCGGCGCAGCTGTTGCGCGTTCGGCCCTGGAGGTATGCGTTCTGGATCTCCGCTCGCAGGCTGTAGAGCTTGCGGAAATCAATGCGGATCTCCGGCAGCCATGCTTCCCTGCCGTTACCGCCATTCAGCGTGGTTCGATAGAGGTAAAAGTTGTTGGGGTCGCGGCCGATCTTGACGAAGAACTGGAGGTCGCCGCTGTCACCCCAGCCATTCCTGATTCCGCGGGCCCAGAGCCGAAGCTCATTGTAGGCCATGAAATTCTTCTCGCCTTCGGGAAAACGGAAATAGGCTTCCGCTCGGTCGTATGGAGCGAGGTCACCGGCGGTGAGTCGCAGCGAGTGCTCGTTGATCTGAATTCTGTTCGTCTGGAAATTCGATTGCTTGGTGTCGGGCTCGTCCACGACGCCGGGAGGGGAGTCATAGCTGATCCCGTTGGCGAGCCCGCGATCCTGCGTGCCGATGACACCCGCGCTCACGAAGCCGGAGCTGGGTTGTTCCGCTCCCAGCCCACGGAGACCGGTGTCGCGCCGTTTGATCCATGGTGCGCCGGTGAGTCGCAGGCGGGCGATTGCAATACGGCTGAACTCGTTGTCGGATAACGCGTCAGACGAAAGCATCGTCAGGCGAATGGTGCGCATGCGACGCAGAAGCGGCGAGCCGATTGAATCATCGGGCGCGCGGAAGGGAATGCGAAAGAGAACCCAGCAGACGGAGTCCTGCGGCGGTCCGACGACGACGCGCGGCGCAACCGAACAGCGACCCACACGATTGTACTTCGACGCGTCGGCAAGATTCACGATGTAGCGGCGAAGCGCCTCCTGCTCTCGCTCAGCGCCGGTGAGGTTGAGCACGCCGTCGCCGTCGATGTCCTCGTCGTCGAGGCGATTGTTCCCCGCGGTGCAGTCCACGCGCGAGTCGCCGAGAACGCGGACGAAGGCATACCCGCCCTTGCAGGTGGCGAGGGCACGGACTGTCTTCGTCTCGGGGACGGCGCCGGGAACAGTATCGACAACAGCGGTGATGATGCCGGCAACATCGCCGGAGATTCCGTTGTCGTTGACGCCGACGTTGAATGAGCGCGAGAAGGGGTCGCGCTCGCTGTCGAGCCGGTCGAACCCCTGGATTTTCCGACCGGTGTAAACGGTATCGCGGCCGGCAGAGGTACCTTCCGCGCGGTGGACCGTCACGGTATCAGGCGCGAAGGCGACGCTGTTCTCCGAGACGTCGCCAAGGTCGATCATCAGCACGGGATTCCTGCTGCGTTTGGTCGGCGACACGTTGATCTGCGCCCAGAACTCGATGCTCTCGACGCGCGAGAGATCGGAGCCGCTCGTGCCGAGCGGTGTGCGGATGGAGCGCCACCGCCTTCCACTGGGTGTGCTGCCGACCATCCATTTGAAGCCGTTGTCGCCGCGCAATCCGCCGATGGCGAGAGGATATAAAGTCATCCAGAGAATCGGCTCCGGACCGGACAGTCCGGTGCCGGCAAGCGTGGTCAACGGATCGATCTGCTCGATGGTGTACCGGACGGCTCGGCCGGCTGCGTCCAGCCCGTCGCCCTGCCAGGCGAGCGTCGCAGCGCGACTCAGATCGAGCGACGGCGCGCCATATCGTAGAGCGAATTCGCGACCAAGCGCCGACTGGCTGCTGTAATACCATTGCGTATCGAGAAGTGGAACCTGGAGCCCGCCGCCCCCCTCGAATGACTCGATGTATGCCTGTCTCGCTGCGTTGGGCTCGGGGCGGCTCGCCGCGAACTCGCCGGACACGCTGATTCGCGATGGCGCGGTGGTCTCACCATATGGAAGTCGCGAGACGAGCGAGGTGAGCGGCGACGCGTCGAAGTTGAACAGGGCGGTGACGCCGGCGACGAGTGATGCAGCCGGCTCGAATCCAAGCGCCGGACGGTTGAAGGTCGTCTTCTGCGTCTGCGAGATGGCGGTGAAGTTGATGCTCCCGCGCGCGAGCGGGATCTCGGCGGTCGCACCAAAGATGGACGTTGGTATCTCCGCAAAGACGGGATTCTCCTCGAACTGGGCAGTCACCTGGCGACTCACCCGAAAGAGCGTGTCGGGTCGCGCAAACGATACCCGGCCGAGATCGTAGTCAACCGTGTAGTCGGTGCCGCGAACGAGAGGAATTCCATCCACGAGCAACCGCTCGGAGTTGGGACGCACCTGCACGGCGCCGAGCAGCAGGCTTCCTCCCTCGCCATTTCCCTCCGCCTGGTATCGGACACGGATGTGGTAGACGGACTGCGGCCGCTGCGCCGATCGCACGTACTCCGAGGGAATCGTGTAGATCGTGTCGTTGCTCGGATTGAGACGGCCAGCCAGCCCATTGCTCGCGAACGGCCTGATCGACGGAAAGACGAGAAAGCGATCGCGGATGATCTGCGACGCGGACGCGCCGAGGCTGAGTTCGAAGTTCGGATCGGAGGGTCGAGGCCAGAGCCTGTTCTCGAGGTCGAAAGTGGAGCTGTTCGTCTTCTGGGCGAGGCCGAAGAGCTGGAGAAACGTCGCGGCTGCGCCGGTTTCGTCGATTGCCTTCTCCTGATCGGCTCCAGTACCGGTCACGACCTTCAGTACGACGCTCTGGCGCTTGACCTCAGGTCCGCCGATGCGATAGATGCTTCTGATCTCGCGCTCGAATGCGGGATCGCCGGGAATGACTTGCGGATCCCATAGGAGATTGGCGAACTGTTCTCTCTCCGAGTGGTACTCGAGATCGGGGGTGCCACCGGTCGTCACGTGAACCGTATCGTGGCCGTTGATATTCACTCGGTACGCCACGAGAAGGCGTTCACTGTTGAGGGAAAGCGGGCGTACGAGCGCAATCCAGAGGCGCGACGGATCGACGTAGTAGTCCACGCCCTCGCGGAGACGCTCGTACACCTGTCCGCGGCGCGACCGCGGATCGCCGAGGATTCGAAACTGCGGCCCGCTCGGATTGGGCGGCTGCCCGCCAATCAGAAGGCGATAAAGAAAGATCTTCGTCGGGCGGAGCGTGTCGGGCAGCGACAGCGCGAGGGACGTCATGCGCCGGCTGTCGAGGAGATCGATGTTGGGATACGCGGCGCCGAACAGCTTTGGCGAGACGGTGAAGAAGAATCTGCGGGGCTCGAACTGGTGATCCTCGATCGTCCGGTCAACCGCCTGGAGCGTCTGAGCACCGACAGTGAACACGCGATCGTTGACGATGTTGCCCTTCTGCTGCGCGAGGATGGTGCGCACGCGCGCGGGGCCGACCCGGGCGATGGCCTGGATCCCGTAGTTGCCGCTCGGAATTCCGGCAGTGATGAAGCGTGAGACGGGCGGCTGGAACGTGACGTTGCCGATCTCGAGCCGCTGGAGGAATTCGCTTCCCTTCCCTTCGTAATTGATCGAGATGTTATTGGATGCGTCGAACTCGCGCTGCGTATCGTAGTCCACGTCCACGTGCACGCGGTCGGCGACGACGCCGCCTGAGCGGGCGTTGAACTGGAAATCGAGCAGCGGCTCGAACGCGCTCCTGCAATTGAAAACGGGATCGATGAATCCGCCAGCGGCGCATTGCTCGCTCTGGTTCTTCTCGCCGCGGACTTCCATCCGGCCATTGAGCTGAAGTCCAAGGTCGGAGTGGCCGCTGATGATGTCTCCTGCGCGCGCTGCGACGGTCTTCGGCGGCTTGGGCGCCTCGCCGGCGAAAGGCGGTTGCGCTTCCGCAGTGGCGAAGCTCGACGTCGCAACCTGGCCCCAGACTGCCTGGATGATCGCGCGCATGTTCTGCTGGAAAGCCGTTGCTCGCGCCGCTTCGATCTGCGCGGCAGCCTGGCGGTACGTCTCGCGCTCGGCGCGAGAAAGAACTGAAGGCAGTCGAATCGCGAGGGAATCGCCGCCGAGCCGGATGCGTGGTCTGGGCCGCGGCAGCGGCAAATGCAATGAAGTATCAGCTGGCGTGCGTGCGGTATCAGTCGGGACACGCACGGTATCCTTCGGCGGCCGCACCGTGTCCTTCACCGGCATTGTGTCCCTTGCCGGAATGGTCGTCCGCGGCGTTTGCTGCGCACCGGCGCTCACCGCGGCGAAAGCGACCGCGACCGAGAAGGAAAAGACCCAGCGGTGTACAATTACCGCCGGGTCACAGTCCGACGAGCCCCCCGTATATTTCACCCCGTGAAGATACTCCACAAATACGTCCTCAAGGAGCACGTCGGACCGCTCATGTTCGCGCTGACGGCGCTTACATCGCTGCTGCTGCTGCAATACATCGCCAAGCGCTTCGGTGAGCTGGTTGGAAAGGGACTGCCGTGGAATGTCATCGCCGAGTTTCTGGGCCTTTCGATACCGCTGACGATAGCGTTGTCGATGCCGATGGCGGTGCTGGTCGCGACGCTGTACGCCTTCAGCCGTCTCGCCTCCGAAAACGAGATAACGGCGATGAAGGCGGGAGGAATCTCCCTCAGGCGCGTTCTCGCGCCGGTGCTCGTCGCAGCGATCGGCATGACGGTGTTCATGGTCGCGTTCAACGATCAGGTCCTCCCGCGCGCCAATCACCGGCTTCGCACTCTGCAGGGCGACATCGCGCAGAAGAAACCGACATTCAGTCTGCGCGAGCAGGTCATCAACGAGGTGAGTCCGGGGAAGCTCTACCTCCGCGCCGGACATCTCAGCAAGACATCGAACAGGATGCGCGAGGTGACGATCTACGACGTCGGGGACGCAACGCGCCGCCGCACGGTCTTCGCCGACAGCGGTGACATGCTGATGTCCCCCAATCACGCCGACCTCCAGCTAACGCTATACAGCGGGAACGTTCAGGAGGTCCCGACGACGACACCCGACCAGCTTCAGCGTGTCTACTTCCACACCGAGATCATTCGCGTCAGAAACGTCGGGAACGAGTTCCAGAAGACGCAGAACGACAACTTCAAGGGCGAGCGCGAGATGTCGGTGTGCGAGATGGAACGGAATGCGGACGAAGCCCGTCGCAATCTTGCCCTCGCGCGGAAGGAGTTCCTCCAGAAGCTGGCGCTCGCAAAGCGACGGAAGGTGAAGCTCAGCAAGGACGTGCTGGGGACGAAAGTGGACGACCCCATCACCGTCGGCCTGGGCAACGCGTACTGCTCGCTCCTCAAGCAGATCGGGGTGAAGACACTCGGCGCGCAGGAGCCGGCGACGGTTCATCCAAAGACCCGCCGATCGAAACGCTCAGACAGTGCGGCGCAGCCGGAGCCGGCTCCCCAGCCACTTCCGACGGTGACGCTGGACACGTTTCCCAAACCGGAGCCTCCTGACACGACAACGATTACCGACGCCTCGCTGCCGCCGATGCTCGATGGACTTCGGATCCGCGTTGACGACGCGCGGAGGGCCGCGAACGCATACGAGGTGGAGATCCAGAAGAAATTCGCACTCGCCGCGGCGTGCTTCGTATTCATTCTCCTCGGTGCGCCGATCGCGCTTCGTTTTCCACGCGGTGGTGTCGGGCTGACAATCGGCGTCAGTCTCATCGTCTTCGCGTTGTATTACGTCGGTCTCATCGCCGGTGAATCACTCGCCCGGCGAGGGATCATTCCGCCCTTTATCTCGATGTGGGGCGCCAATCTCATCTTCACCGCGCTCGCGATCATCCTGCTGTCGCGGATGGGAAATGAGAACACAAGCGGACGGGGAGGCGATGTCCGTGAGGTCCTGCGCTCGCTACGGCAGCGGTTCAGGCGCTCGTCCGCCAGCCGCCGGCGCGCAGTCACCACCCCCCGTCCCAGCACGTCGTGAGTCTCGTAAGACCGCTGGACCGGTACGTCTTCTCCGAGTTCTGGAAGATCTTCATCGCCACGACGTTCGGCTTTCCGCTGTTGTTGATCATCTTCGACATCACCGACAACCTGGACAAGTATCTCGGCCAGAAGCTGCCGATATCGCATATCGCGCTGAGCTACGTGTACTCGCTGCCCGATTACATGTTCATGATCCTTCCCGCCGCCGTACTGTTCGCGACGGTTTTCTCGATCGGTTCGCTGACGCGGCACTCGGAGATAACCGCAGCAAAGGCATCGGGCGTGAGCTTCTACCGATTCATAGCGCCGATTTTTTTCGGAGCGACGCTCGCGACCATCGCCGGGCTCGTCCTCGGCGAGATCAATCCGAGGGCTAATCGCCGCAAACTCGAGCTGCTCGAAACGGAGAAGTTCCTGAAATCGAGCGAGCGGTATAATTTCGCCTACTCGGCGGATGCCGGGCGGGTTTACAAGATTCAGGCGCTGCACGTCCAGCAGAAATCACTCGAAGGGCTTACCATCGAGCGCAAGGGCAACGGTCCCAATTATCCGTCATACATCGTGTCGGCTGGAAGCGCGGTCTACAACCCGCGCACCGGCTGGAAAATCGCCAGAGGGACGATGCACGTCCTCACCGATTCGACGCACAACATCACCTACAACTTCGATTCGATGCGCGACAATCGCTTCATCGAGCGGCCGCAGGAGCTGACGGTAGCGTCGCGCGCTCCGACGGACATGGAGTACCGCGAGCTCGGCCGGTTCATCGACACAATGGAGAGATCGGGTAGCGATGTCAGCGAGCTCAAGGTCGAGCGGATGCTGAAGATCGTGATTCCGG
>JAHFCS010000046.1 GCA_023249395.1 Gemmatimonadota bacterium | reverse complement strand
CCGCCGACAAGAACCTCGACATCACGGCGAAAGTTCTCGCCCGCCTCAAGGCTGCACCTAAGCCGGCCGCCACGCCCAGCACCTTGACCCCGAAGCCCGCTGGAGTGTCACGTCCCCCGGACCGGTGATCCAGGACGGCACCGAGCTTTCTTCTCTCAGCGGTGAGCGTGCTTGCACTCTCACCGCTCGTGCCATTGCGGGCATCGTAGGCGGCGAGCTGCGCGGCTCGCCGGCAACTCTGGTGAGTGGCGTCGGTCCGCTGGATACAGCTGGCGCAGAGGACGTCAGCTTCTTTTCTCAATCACGTTATGCTCCGCTCTTTCGCGACACGCACGCCGGCATTGTGCTCGTTACCACCGAGCTCGCCGATTCACCGACCAGCGTACCGTCGCGGGTCGTAGTGCCCAGGCCGCACGACGCGCTTCTCGCTCTCCTCCCAAGATTCTATCCCGAGGCCGAGCGAGCCCCGGCGATACATCCAACCGCTCGAATCGGCCGCGGCGCGCGGCTGGGAAACGGCGTCTCGCTCGACGAGCATGCGGTTATCGGCGCGGGCGCCGTGATCGGCAATGGAGCATGGATCGGCGCCAACGCGGTGATCGGCGACGGGGTGAGAATCGGAGAGGACACGCGGGTCTTTCCGAACGCAACGGTATATAGCGGATCGGTGCTCGGCGCCCGAGTCCGCATCCACGCCGGCGCAGTCATCGGGTCGGATGGATTTGGCTACGTCTTTCGCGACGGGGAACACGTAAAGATTCCGCATGTCGGACGGTGCATCATCGGCGACGACGTGGAGATCGGCGCCAACACAACGGTGGATCGCGGAAGCATCGGCGACACTGTGGTGGGCGCTGGCACGAAGATCGACAATCTGGTGCAGATCGGACACAACGTCCGCGTCGGACGCCTCTGCCTGATCATATCCCAGGTCGGGATCTCGGGCTCGGCACACATCGAGGACGGCTGTGTGCTCGGTGGCCAGGCGGGGATCGGGGGTCACCTCACCATCGGCGCGGGCGCCAGGATAGGAGCCCAGGCCGGAGTCTTCGGAGACGTGCCGGCAGGTGAGTCGTGGTCGGGGTACCCCGCACGTCCGCATCGGGAATCGCTGCGTGCGACCGGCGCCCTTCTCAAGCTCCCATCGCTGCTGAAGCGCATCGAGCAGCTGCTCGACGAGAAGATTCCCCGTTGACCCGGCACACGATTGCCAGACCGGTGGAGTTGGGGGGAATCGGACTCCATCTCGGCAAGCCGTGCACGTTGACGTTCAAGCCGGCCCCGGCGAAGCACGGCATCGTCTTCGTCCGGACTGACATTCCCGACAGTGCGCCCATTCCCGCTCTTGTTGGCCAGGTTTCAGCCAGCGAGCGCCGCACGCAGCTCGGGAACAAGCGCTGTTCGGTCCACACGGTCGAGCACGTGTTGGCAGCCGTTTCGGCACACGGAATCGACGACCTCACGATCGCGATGGACGGCCCCGAGCCGCCCATTCTCGATGGAAGCGCCGCGGCATTCTTCGAGGCTCTCTCGTCCGCCGGACTTGCGACACTCGAAGGGCAGCCGGATTATTTGATGCTGCGCGAGCCGGTGCGGATCATCGATGGCGATTCGGTCTACGAGGCTTATCCGTCATCGGAGCTCGAGCTTGACGTAACGATCGAGTTTTCCCATCCGATAATCGGGCGACAGTCGTCCCGCGTCGGCGTAACGCGCGAGACTTTTGGCAGCGAGCTCGCGTCGGCGCGCACCTTCGGTTTCATTCGGGAGGTCGAACAGCTTCGCGGAAAAGGATTGATCAAGGGCGCGTCGCTCGAGAACGCGGTGGTGCTCGACGATTCGACGGTTGTGAGCGGGCCGCTGCGATGGAGCGACGAGTTCGTGCGGCACAAAATGATGGACTGCGTCGGTGACCTCGCGCTCGCCGGCGCCCACGTGCGGGCGCGGATCGTTGCGCTCAGACCGAGTCATCGGGGCACTGTCACATTGGTCAGGGAGCTGGTAAGGATGGGAGTGAAAAAGACGGGAAACGGGGCGTCTCCGGCGGGACCGAAACCAGATCAGCGGAGGGAAGTCGTGTACGGAATCGAAGACATCATGAAGGCACTGCCGCATCGTTACCCGTTCCTGCTGGTCGACCGGATTCTCGAGATCGAGCCGAACAAGAGGATCGTCGGGTTGAAGAATGTGACGATAAACGAGCCGTTTTTTGCCGGTCATTTCCCGGGCCACCCCGTGATGCCCGGCGTGCTCATCATCGAGGCGATGGCGCAGGTTGGCGGGATGCTACTCATGGGCTCGGTGAAGGACGCGGAATCGAAGATCGTCTACTTCATGTCACTTGACAACGTCAAGTTTCGGAAGCCGGTCAAGCCCGGAGACCAGATCCGCTTCGAGCTCGACGTGACTCAGATTCGTGGGATGGTCTGCAAGATGAGAGGGGTTGGAAAGGTGGATGGCGAAGTGGTAGTGGAAGCCGAGATGGCGGCGATGGTCCGCGACAGATGAGGCGTGGCCCGGGCATCCACCCGACAGCGATCATTTCCCCGAAGGCCCACCTGGGTGCCCGCGTCGAGGTCGGTCCCTTTGCGATCATCGGCGACGACTGCGAAGTGGGCGACGACTGCTTCATTGCACCGCGTGCGACGCTCGAGCGTAATGTGCGTCTCGCATCGGGAGTGCACATCGGCATCGGCAGCGTGATAGGCGGGGCTCCGCAGGATCTGAAATACGCCGGTGAGCCCACTGCCGTCGAGATCGGGCGTGATACGATCGTCCGCGAGTATTCCACGATCAACCGCGGGACTTCCCAGTCTTTCAAGACGACTGTCGGCAACGGCTGCCTCCTCATGTCCTACGTTCACCTGGCGCACGATTGCCACATCGGAAATGGTGTCATCATCGCCAACGGAGTCCAGATTGCCGGCCACGTCACCGTCGAGGAAAAGGCGACGATCTCCGGTCTCTCCGCGGTGCATCAGTTCGTGCGGATCGGACGATACAGTTTCATCGGAGGCTGCTCGCGCGTGTCGAAGGACATTCCGCCATTTCTCAAGGCGGTGGGAAATCCACTGAAGCTTTACGGGTTGAACAGCGTTGGACTCCAGCGCAACGGCTTTCCGGAGAACGTGGTGCGCGAGCTCAAGCGGGCGTACAGGCTCTTTTTTCGCTCCGATCTGAATCTGTCGCAGGCGATGCAGCGTGCGGAGACGGAGCTCGAGCAGTACCCCGAGGTTGCCGAGCTCGTTCAATTCGTGGAGGCGAGTGAGCGCGGAGTTGTTATTTGACGACTCCGGTGAGAATGGGAGTGGCAGGTGCAGGCAGTCTGGGCTTCCACCACATCCGCATTCTGCGCGAGCTCGAGGACGTGAGCTTTTCCGGCTTCGTCGAGGGACGCCCGGATAGAGCTGCCCAGGTCGCGTCGGAGCTTGGCGTGAAGGCCTATCCCCATCTGGCTTTGCTGCTCGACGACGTCGACGCGATAACGATCGTAGTTCCTACGCCCGCACACTTCGAGGTCGCAAAGCAGGCGCTCGAGCTCGGGAAGCACGTTTTCATCGAAAAGCCGATCACCACTACTCTCGACCAGGCCGACGAGCTGCTGTCCATCGCCAGGCGCACTGGCGCTCTTGTGCAGACCGGCCATGTCGAGCGATTCAATCGCGCTGTTCGGGCGGCGCTGCCTCACGTTTCGAGACCGCGGTTCATCGAGAGCGAGCGCCTCGCGCCCTTCAACCTGCGGGGGTCGGACGTCGCTGTCGTGCTCGACCTCATGATTCACGACATCGATCTGGTGCTCACTCTCGTCGGCGACACGACGGACTCAATCACTGCCGTCGGCGTCCCCGTGCTGACGCCTATGCTCGACATCGCCAATGCTCGCGTGACATTCACGTCTGGCGCGGTCGCAAACATCACTTCGAGCCGTATCTCTCGCGAGCGGGTGCGAAAGATCCGCATCTTCCAGCCCAGTGGCTATATCTCTCTCGATCTCGCTGCCGGAGGTGGAGAGTTCTTCCGCCTCCGGGAGAAGATGGATCTGAGGAATCCGCCGTCGGGCCCGATAGACATCACCGATTTTGTGGATCGCATTCCGCTGACCGCTCCGGAAGGGGAGCCGTTGAAGCTCGAATTCGAGAGCTTTGTCGCAGCGATACGCGGCGAAGGCCCGGTTCTCGTGACCGGTGAAGAGGGCCGCCGAGCGCTCGCCGTGGCGCTCAGGATCGTCGCCGAGATAGAGCGTACCGCGCCCGCATTCGCTGGAGACCTCGCAGCCGCTCGTGTCTGAGGTCCTCTTCATTGCGGGCGAGGCGTCGGGTGATCTTCATGCAGCTGGGGTAGCGGAAGAGCTCGGCCGTTTGAGGCCGGAGCTCAAGCTCGCCGGAATCGGCGGTGCCCGGATGAAAGCTGCCGGAGTCGAGCTGATCGCAGGCTACGACGAGATGGCTGTGATGGGATTCATGGAAGTGATACGACACCTGCCACGACATTTCCAAATGCTGGACGAGGTTCGTGGGAGACTCGCAAGCGGGCGAGTGAATCTGCTCGTTCTCGTCGACTACCCGGGATTCAACATGAAGGCCGCCCGAGCGGCTGCCGCCGCCGGCGTGCCTGTTCTTTACTACGTGACACCGCAGGTATGGGCATGGGGCGCGGGACGGCTTCCGGAGCTTGCAAAGACCGTCACACGTGCAGCAGTGATTCTGCCGTTCGAAGAGCAGCTCCTGCGTGGCTACGGAGTCAACGCAGTCTTTGTCGGACACCCGCTGCTGGATCGCGCTGGTGACCTTCCCTCGAAAGAGGCCGCGCGTGCGTCTCTGGGATTGTCCCCGGCTCGCCCGGTGCTGGCGCTCTTTCCCGGAAGCAGGGAGCAGGAGATCGACCGCCATCTCGATGACTTCGTCGAGACGGCGCAAGTCCTCGAGGGACTGATACCAGGCATTCAGATCATCGTCAGCGTTGCTCCGACGGTGAAGCTCGACGAGGCGCGATGTCATTACCAGCGCGTGGAGTCGGAGTCGTTCACCGTCCTTCGGGCGGCCGACGCGGCGCTGTGCAAGAGCGGCACGACCACGCTCGAGGCGGCAATTGCTGACTGTCCGCTTGTAGTTGCGTATCGCACCGGTTTCATCTCATATCTGCTGGCGCGGGCAATGGTAAAGATCCCACACATCGGGCTCGTGAATGTAGTCGCCGGCAGAGAGGTAGCGCGCGAATTCGTGCAGGACGCGCTCCGTCCCAGTGACGTCTCGGCAGCACTGGTCCCGCTTCTCGATGAAGGAAACGCGGAGCGTCAACGCGTCCTCGCGGGACTTGCAGAAGTGAGGAGCCGTCTCGGGACGCCCGGTGCAGCGGCGCGTGTCGCGGCGATGGCGAGCGAGCTCGTGCCGTGAGCCGCAAGATGCCTGACGACGAGTTTCCATTCTCTGCGCGCGTCGCCCAGCTCGGTGGTGGTGTCGCGCTTCGGGCACTCGCGGCGACGTGGCGGTTTCGCGTCGTCGGCGGTGAGGCCATCGAATCGCTGCGTGCGGCAGGGAAGCCATTCATCTTCTCTCTGTGGCATGGACAGCTGCTGCCGCTCATCTGGCACCATCGCGGAGAAGGAGTCGCGATTCTTGTAAGCGAGCACCGGGACGGAGAGCTCATCGCCCGCGTTGCCCGTGCGATGGGCTATCGCCTGATTCGTGGATCGACGACGCGAGGTGGGGAACGGGCACTTCTCCGGCTGGTGAGGGAGCTGAAGGCGGGTGCAGAGGTGGCAGTCACCCCGGACGGACCGAAGGGTCCTGCGCGGCGGTATGCTTCGGGGGCGCTCGTCGCTGCGCAGCGATCTGGCGCGGCGATTCTTCCGATCGCTGCGCATGCCGATCGCGCCTGGAATCTTTCGAGCTGGGACAGATTCATGATCCCCGAACCGTTCGCACGAGTGACAGTTGCCTACGGCCCGCCGACGCATGTTGTCGCGGGGACTTCGCGCGCAGCGATCGCACAGGCGCCGGCGTTCGAGGCGCTCATGAAAGAGACGGAGCGCGTCGCTTGCGGCTGATCGACCGCGTCTGGCGCGGGAAAGATCCGCTCGCACGTGCGGCGCGCGTCGCGCTCACCCCGCTAGAGGGTGCGTACCGGGTCGCCACGGCCGCTCGCGGATGGATGTACGACCGTTCGTTGCTGCGCACGCACCCCTCTTCGATTCCCGCCGTCAGCGTCGGCAATCTTTCAGTCGGTGGTACGGGCAAGACTCCGTTCGCAGCGTGGCTCGCGTCCGAGCTCGCCCATCGCGGCGCGGAGCCGGCAGTCGTCCTGCGCGGTTACGGAGGAGATGAGGCTCTGGTTCACGCTCGGCTCAACCCAGGAATTCCCGTGGTGATCGAACCGAACCGTGTGGAGGGGATCAGGCGCGCTGCCGCACTCGGCGCCACGGTTGCAGTGCTCGACGATGCCTTTCAGCATCGCGCTGCGTCGCGCGTAAAGGACGTTGTCCTCATCGCGGCGGAACAGTGGGGCCGGTCGATGAGACTTCTTCCCGCCGGGCCCTGGCGCGAGCCGCTCGCGGCACTCGCGCGCGCGTCGCTCGCGGTGATAACACGGAAGACTGCCGATGATTCTGTGGTCGAACGACTCGCTTCGGCCGTCCGTCGCGCAGCACCAGCCATTCCTCAGGCGGTCGTCCGATTTTCGTTGAGCGAGCTGAAGTCAGCGCGCAGGAACAGCGACCACAACGCCGTGCCACTTGCTGAGCTTGCTGGGCGAGCCGTGATCGCGATCACCGGCGTAGCGGATTCGGGCGCGTTTTTTGGTCAGCTGTCGAATGTGGGCGCGACCGTCACCGGCTTTTCATTTTCCGACCATCACCGATTCACTCCCGCGGAAATTGCCGACGTTCTCGGAAAGATCCCCGCCAGCGGCGCAATGGTTGTTTGCACCCTCAAGGATGCCGTGAAACTGGACGTGATCTGGCCTGCCACGGCACCTCCATTATGGTATGTTTCACAGGCTTTGGAGGTCGAGAGCGGGGGTGAATCGCTCGAGAAACTCCTGTCGGAGCTCACTTCGAACCATTTCGTCCGAAGGTAGATCACAAGACGCCATTACCGTCATCGCAATCATAAGCCACGTATGGCAACCGAACTTCGCTTACCCACTCATACGATAGTCCGTCCTGACAAGGACACCTTCCTCGACGAGGACAATCCATTCGAAGCGATGATGCTTCGCTTCGACCAGGCCGCCGAGCTGCTGGATCTCGAGCCGGGACTTTACCGAGTCCTTCGCAACCCTGAAAAGCAGATCATCGTCTCCATTCCAGTCATGATGGACAATGGAGAGGTCGAGGTCTTCACGGGCTACAGGGTGCTCTACAACACCTCCCGTGGTCCTGCAAAGGGCGGCATACGCTTCGATCTTCAGGTCACGCTCGAGGAAGTCAAAGCCCTCGCGGCGTGGATGACCTGGAAGTGCGCCGTGGTGAACATCCCGTTCGGCGGCTCGAAGGGCGGCGTCGTCTGCGATCCTCACACGATGAGCGCCAGCGAGCTCGAGAGGCTCACCCGGCGCTATACCGCGGGGATCATCAACGTCCTGGGGCCAGACTCGGATGTCCCGGCGCCTGACGTGAATACGAACGAGCGCGTGATGGCGTGGATCATGGACACGTACTCGATGCACGTCGGTCATACCACAACAGCGGTCGTCACCGGAAAGCCGGTCGAGATGGGTGGATCGCTCGGCCGCCGCGAAGCCACTGGACGGGGCTGCATGATCGTCGTCAAGGAAGCGCTGGCGCACCTTGGAATGCCGGTAAAAGGAACGACTGTCGCCGTTCAGGGCTTCGGTAACGTGGGCTCCGTGGCGGCGCAGCTGCTGCACGCCGAAGGGTGCAAGGTCGTCGCCATCGGCGATCGCTCCGTATCCTATTATGACCCGAACGGAATCGACGTCAACGCCGCCATTGCGTACGTGAGCAAGCGCCGTCATCTCGACGGATACGGGAAGGGAGAGGTGATCAGCGGCGCCGATCTGCTGACGCTCGATGTGGATGTCCTCGTTCCGGCGGCGCTCGAGAACGTGATCACGACAAAGAACGCTGGTGACATTCGCGCCCGGATCATCTGCGAAGGCGCGAACGGTCCAACCAGCGCGGCAGCGGATTCCATTCTCGAGGAGAACGGTGTTTTCGTCGTCCCCGACATTCTCGCCAATGCCGGCGGTGTGACAGTGTCGTACTTCGAGTGGGTACAGGATCGCGGCGGGTATTTCTGGACGGAGCAGCTGGTGAACGATCGCCTTCGCGACATAATGGTGCACAGCTTTCAGGCGGTTCTCAGTCTTTCCAAGCAGCACAAGGTGAACATGCGCACGGCGGCTTACATGCTGGCCATCAGCCGCGTTGCCACCGTGCACAGATTGCGGGGCGTCTACGCCTGATGCGGCTCACTGTCGCTGTCGTCGGGAAACCGCGGAATGCGGCTCTCGCGGCGGCGATTCATGACTACGAAACTCGGGCGGCGCGGTACTGGCCGCTCGACGTTCATGAGGTCAGGGAGGAGCGTGGATCCTCGCTTGCTCCGCGCGTCGTCCGCCAGCGTGAAGGCGAGAGACTCTCTGAGCGAGCCGGAACATCGCAGCTTGTGGCGTGCGATCCCTCTGGAAAAAGCTTCACGTCCGAGCGGTTTGCGGACTGGCTTCGGACCGAGCGAGACCGTGACCGGGATCTGGCCTTCGTGATCGGGGGAGCGTTCGGACTGTCCGAGGAGCTGCTCGAGCAATCGTCAGCGCGGCTGTCGCTCGCGCCGTGGACGCTCGCCCACGAGCTCGCCCGTCTGGTCCTGGCGGAGCAGCTCTACCGCGCCGGGACGATTGTCCGGGGAGAGCCGTACCACAAGTGATGGCGCCCGATGTCTGAGTGGTTCGAGTCGTGGTTCGGCGAGGAGTACGTTGCGCTATACCCTCATCGCAATGAAGCCGAGGCAGAGCGTGCGGTGGCGCTCATCGCACGGACTCTCGGTACTCGTCGTGTGCTACTCGTGCTCGATCTCGCATGCGGCTCCGGGCGTCACGCACGGTATCTCGGCCAGCGCTGGTGGACTTCCGGCGTCGACCTCTCCGAGACTCTGCTCGGCATTGCCCACCGCAATGGGATTCCGGCGAGGCTTGTGCGGGCGGACATCCGCGAGCTGCCGTATCGTGAGTCGTGCTTCGACCTGGTCGTGAATCTGTTCACGAGCTTCGGATACTTCGAGACCGACGCCGAGCACGAACGCGTGATTCAGGACATCCGGCGCGTCATGACAGCGGGCGGCACGTTCGTTCTCGATTTCTTCAACGCGCGCCAGGTCGAGGAGAAGCTGGTTCCATACGATGAGCGTTCCATCGCCGGGCTGAGCGTCGAGCAGAGACGGAAGATCACGGACGACGGCAGGTTCGTCGTCAAGCACATTTCGATCAGGGAAGACGGGAGACAGTTTGTCGAGCGCGTGCGACTGTTCAGTCAGCGAGATCTCGTCTCGATGCTCGACCGCGCCGGATTCCGCGTCGAGACATCCTACGGCGATTACGACGGGGGGCCTCTGACTGAGACTTCTCCGCGGGTGATTCTTTTTGCGAGTCGCAATTGACGTTGCGCGCGATCTCGACGCCACTGACCGGCAAGGGACTCACCCGCGCTGCGCTCTCGGACTCGACGCCGCCAGGCTGGTACGTCCCGCGGCCGCATGGCGGCGGCGAATGGCGTGCACGAGCCGAAGCAGTGTTGGGGGGACTAGAGTCCCGCGA
>JAHFCS010000505.1 GCA_023249395.1 Gemmatimonadota bacterium | reverse complement strand
GTTTTCGGCCCGCGCCACGGCCACCCTCTCCCGCCGGGAGAGGGGTAACACAAACCTGCGCGACCCCCGACCTACGACCCCCGAGCACCGAGCACCGACGGCCGAGCACTGACCCCGCTCCGTCACCCGTCACCACGGCCCGGTGACAACGCCACGCCTGCTACGCGACGCGCGTCGCCGGTGCTCCGGACTCCTGGATGTATCAAGCTTGTGGGAGGTCGCGATGGCCGAAGAAGTCGTTTCCGCCGAGGCTCTCATGCTCCTCGGCGATGAGGCGGTTGCACTCGGAGCTCTCCATGCCGGAATCACCGCAGGCTACGCATATCCCGGCACTCCAGCCACTGAAATCCTCGAAGCGCTCAAACGACACGGCGGCAAACGCGCGAGCTGGTGCGCAAACGAGAAGACCGCGTACGAGGCGGCCCTCGGTGTGTCGATGGCGGGGAAGCGGGCGCTGGTCTCGATGAAGCACGTCGGCCTGAACGTCGCCGCCGATCCGTTCGTCAACTCGGCGGTCGTCGCGCCGATCGGCGGACTCGTGCTCGCAGTTGCCGACGATCCCGGGATGCACAGCTCGCAGAACGAGCAGGACAGCCGGTTCTACGCCGACTTCGCGCGCGTGCCGTGCCTCGAGCCGGCGAATCCGCAGGAAGCGTACGACATGACGCACGAGGCGTTCGAGATTTCCGAACGCTTCCGCGTGCCGGTCGTCGTGAGGCTCGTGACGAGACTCGCGCATCAGCGGAGCGGCGTCACCCCGCAGCATCCACGGGATGAGAACCAGCTCGCCGAGCATCGGGATCGCGCCGACTGGGTCCTGCTCCCGTCGTTCGCGCGCCTGCGGTGGCAGAAGCGGATCGCGCAGGAGAAACAGATCAGCGGCTGGGCTGAGATGAGCCCGCACAACGAGCTCAGGCTGAACGAGAAGTTCCGCGACATGGGCGTGATTACGGCCGGAATCGCGCGGAGCTACTTCCTCGAAGTCTCGCGCGAGCTCGGCCTGACGCCGTCGCACCTGCACATCGGCGCATATCCGGCGCCTGCGACGCTGATCCGCGAGCTCGCCGATCACGTTGGCGAGATCCTCGTGATCGAGGAAGGCTATCCGTTCATCGAGCGGCAGCTGCGCGGGATTCTTCCTCCGTTTACGGCGATCCACGGACGCCAGTCGGGCCACATCCCCGGGTCGGGCGAACTGAATCAGCAGATCGTCTGGAAAGCGTTTGGCCTCGAGCCGCCGTACGGCAAGCAGCCGGTGCCGATCGAGCTGCCCAATCGTCCGCCGCGGCTCTGTGATGGCTGTCCGCACATCGACGCGTACAACGCGCTGAACGCGGCGCTGGTTGGCTACGCCTCGCCGGTCGTGACGTCGGACATCGGCTGCTACACGTTAGGCGTGCTGCCGCCTTACAACTCCGGCGACAGCTGCGTCTGCATGGGCGCGTCGATCGGCATGGCGAAGGGCGCCGCGGACGCTGGCGCCGGTCCGATCGTCGCGGTGATCGGCGACAGCACCTTCCTCCACTCGGGCGTCACGCCGCTGATGGACGCTGTCGCGGACAACACCGACATGACGGTGCTGATCCTCGACAACGACGTCGTGGCGATGACCGGAACGCAGCCGACCGTGCTGCCACCGAAACGGATTCCGGAGATCGTTCGCGGCCTCGGCCTCGATCCCGATCATTGCCACCTCTTCGAATCGCACCCGCGGCGCGTCGACGAGCTGACGCATCTGCTGCGAAGGGAGATCGCGTACCGCGGCCTGTCGGTCGTGATCGTCCACCGTGAGTGCGTCGAGGCATTGAAGCGCGACAAGCAGGCGAGGAGGGAATCGTGAAGTACGACATCATCATCGCGGGCGTCGGCGGACAGGGAGTGCTGTCGATCGGCACGATCATCTCGGCGAGCGCACTGCGCGCCGGGTTGCGCGCGGTGCAGTCCGAGGTCCACGGCATGTCGCAGCGGGGCGGCGCCGTCACTGCGCATCTGCGGCTCGCGGATCGCGAGATTCACAGTCCGACGATCGCGCCGGGACAGGCCGACCTGATTCTCGGGCTCGAGCCGCTCGAGAGCCTGCGGTACATCGATCATCTTTCGCCGGCCGGAACGCTGATCACCGCGAGCGAGCCGGTGAAGAACATTCCTGATTACCCGGACATCGAAGAAGTGCTCTGGGAGGTGCTGCGGCAGCCGCGCGGCTATCTGATCGACGCGACGAAGATCGCGCTCGAGTCCGGGTCGGCAAAGGCGGCGAATGTCGTGATGGTCGGCGCGGCAACGGATTTTCTTCCGATCGAAGCGGAGACGATCCGCGGAGCGATCGCGGAAGGGTTCCACGTCAAAGGAGATCGTGTCGTCCAGACGAACCTGATGGCATACGAAGCCGGTCGCAGTGCGCTGCAGCACCGCGAGGTCGTCGACGAATTCGAGACGTTCGCATTTGTGTAGCGGGGACGAAGTGGAGAGCGCGTCTCCGTTCCACGGTCGGCTCTTTTCGGCAAATCAGGAGACACCAAAGTGACCACAGCAACCCCGGCGATCGAAGCGAAGATTCTCTTCGAAAGCGAAACGCGGTCTCTTCTCGCACAGCTCGACATCGCTCTGCCGCAACAGATCGCGTTCAACCG
>JAHFCS010000504.1 GCA_023249395.1 Gemmatimonadota bacterium | reverse complement strand
AACTCCAACGCTTCGATTTCGACTCAGGCGTCATTCGAACGATTGGTGTACTGCGATATGACTTGCAGCCAATCAGCGTGCAGATGGAGCGGGCGATGGTGGATTCCATGATGCCTCGCGGATTCGCCGAGCGGTTCATGGACTTGAGCGCCGCGCGTCGGGCGGTGCGCGAGGTTCTCTACGTTCCGAAATATCTGCCCTTTGTCACCAAAATGATCGTATCGCGAGAAGGCATTGCGTACTTACAGCAAACAGCCAGACGCTGGCTCGCGTTCAACCCGGTTTCGGGACAGCGCCATCTTATTGAGGTTCCCACGGGGATCGAGCTACAGGATGCGGACGGCGACCGTCTAGTCGGTATTCGTCGCGATGCCAACAGTTTGGAGATCGCCGACCTGCGAATTCCCCGGCTCTGCCTTGAAGATGTCGTGCGCTGCCCCACGCCACTCCCGCCCGCCCCGTCACCGCTGCAGAGCAGAACGAGTCCACTCGCGGGCGAGTCAGTCCACGCTGCGACGGCACCACGCGACAGTGTTCTCGTAGTGCAGGCGATCCGGACATTTCTACCAGCGGTTGAGACGCAGCTGCTGGCTCAAAACATGATCGTGATTCTCATCGACGAAAGAGAAACGGCGATCGACGCATCCATGGGGATTGGCCTGACCGGATATGATCTCCTCAAGTCGCGGCACCCGGGACTCGAGCGCAAGACGGCCAGCACTGAGATCCGCGAGTTCGCGCCAGGTGAGGTTATGAAGACCGCTATTCGAGTTGCCTTCATTCGAATGAGAGCGGGAACTGCGCCCTGAGGAATGCGGCACCCGATGACGCTGCAGCGGCAACTCGCATGGCGGGCAGGCTCGGCGGAGTTCTTCGGCCGCGTGACGGTGTTCGCATTGACCGCGTTCGTTGGATTGTCCCTTCCATCCGCTCTCCGCGCGCAGAGCCAAGGCAGATGGTTGCTGGGAACGGTCATCGCCGGAGACGGATCCCCCGTTAGTAGTGCTCGGATTACCGTCACACTTTCACCCGACCGACACGAGCTTCAAACTCGCTCGGATGCCGCTGGCGTGTTTCGGCTACGACTTCCAGTAACCGATGTCGATCTCCTGTTGCACGTTACCGCGCTCGGCTTCGCCCCATACCGCGTGCGTCGTCGTTTCCCCGCCGACTCTGCCGAGCTCGGGCTGAACGTCGTCCTGCAGCGCGTGACACAAGTCCTCAACGCGGTGCGCGTGGAAGCCGCGCCGCGATCCCCACCTAGATCCGATGGCAGCATTGAAACGGAGACGGGGGCGTCACAGACGCTCGTGGGCGGCGTAGCGGCAGGTCTCTCGCCGAATCAGCAGGGGAATGTCGCCGACATCGCCGCTGCGGTACCGGGTGTAGTTGGGATGGGCAATGGAGTGTCTACACTCGGAGTGGCGTCGAGCCAGAACTCTACGACTCTGAACGGACTCGCGTACGCAGGCGCCACGTTTCCGCGCGAACTGCGCCCTCGGACGAGAGTGACGACAGCCTCGTATGATCCGGCTCGAGGCGGTTATGGAGGGCTCCAGACCGCGCTCGAACTTCCGCCTGGCAATGAATGGACGTTTCACCTCGCGCATCTAACGGTTGACGCTCCGCAATTCCAGGCGCAAGATGCGACCTCACGGGCATTCGGCCAGTCGTTCACGAGAATAGACGCGGGAATCGGTGGAGAGGGCGAACTCGTTCCCGGCCGATTCACGTATAACGGCGCGGTGCAAGTCACGCATCAGACTGCGCTCTCTCCGTCGCTGTTGACGCTCTCGAATTCCAACCTTGCGTTTCTCGGGGTCGCTCCAGACTCGATCAATCGACTCAGGAGTATCATCAGCTCGCACTACCCAGCACTGGGTTTGGGGGCTGGTTCCCGATCAGTGGGTCAAGACAGGATTCTCATGATGGGTCGGGTGGATCGCGTCGCCGAGCACCGGCGCTCCGAGGGCCTTCTTGGCTTCGTATCGTGGTCGGGCGTGGCGTCGCCCGGCGGAGGGGAGATTTCCAGCGCCACGCACGGCATCGCCTCGGACCAACTCGGACTCGGTGGCCAGTTCGTCTTCTCGCAGTACTTTCACGACGCTTCGCTAGAACAGTTCAAGGCGTCAGTGTCCGCGAACCGACAACGCGTCTCGGCGCTGAGCAGCTTCCACGACGGGACTCTTTGGATCGACTGTCGCAGCGTTCGGCGGCGCTGGCGTGGGCTCATTCCTGAATGAAGGGATGACGGTTGAACTGCTGAATGACACGCATTTGTTCGCACGCCGATCTCCGCATGAGCCGCGCCTTGTCGTGGGCACCCGCTTGGATTTCACACGACAGCGGGAGGCACCGGGCAGCGGCACGTTCTCGTTCGCATCACTGGATGAGTTTGAAGCGGCACACGCATCGAGCTACAGCCGAGTTGTGGACCCATTGTCACGTGAGGTCGGGCTGCTGCAGAGCTACGTCTCAGTCGGCGACGCGTGGCAGGCGACGCGACAGCTCAGCGTTGTGTACGGTCTGAGGATCGAGGACGAGCGCCGAGCGGGCCCGCCGCCATCGACAGACGAGCTTGACTCGGTCTTTCCCGGGCAGATCGCGGCAGATGTGGCAGGTACGACGGTG
>JAHFCS010000503.1 GCA_023249395.1 Gemmatimonadota bacterium | reverse complement strand
CGCGCCATCGGGGTCCTGTGGAATGCAGATCGGCGGCGCGAGATGGACTCCCTCGTCCGCGTCGTGGAGCGACGTCGTGCTTCACTCACGCCGTTCGAGCGCGCGTATCTCGGCTATCTCAAGATTTCGCTCCGCGACGATCAGCCAAAGCTCCTCGACGCGGTGCAGCGCATGCGTCTCGCCGCACCGGGTTCCGACTTCGTGAAGTATCTCGAGGCCAACTCTCTCAACCTGACCGGGAGAACACGCGCGGCGCTGGCGGTACTGGAGCACATGGACCCGGCGGGCGGCGCGCTGCGGGGCCGGCTCTACTACTACGCCTATTTGTACGTGGCCTTGCACGGCTGTGGCTACCGCGAACGCACGCTGGGAGCGATGCGCCGGGGCCGCGTTCAATACCCGGACCGAATCCTGCTCATCGAGATGCAGGCGATGGCGTTGGCAGCCATGGGTCGCGGGAGCGAGTTGATTGCATTGCTCGATTCCGTCGCGAGCCGCGGCGACGATCTCGGGATAGGGCCGATCAGCATCGCCACAAACGCGATTTATGAAGCGAGGGCACACGACCAGAAGAACATGGTCGAGCGGGTGGGAGCATGGTTAGTGCCACGTGTCCGGCCTGGCGTTGCGGTGGCCGGCCTCACGCCGCAGCGTCGGGCGAACGCTTTGGCCGCCCTCCAGGATTGGCAAGCGCTCGCCGCGCTCGCGGACTCCGCGACCAGACGCTCGCCGGATGATGCCGTCATGCTTGGCTCGCTTGGACTTGCCGCCGCGAAGCTCGGTGATCGCGCCCGAGCGCTTGACGCCGATCGGCGTCTGAGTGCCCTGAATCCGCTCTCGTATGAGAGTCCCGAACCGCCCATCATCGCGCGCGCATTGATTGCCGCCGCGCTCGGCGAAAAGGCGCGCGCTGCAAGCCTGCTACGAACGCTCTCGGCGGCAGGTTGGAATCAGGAACTCTGGCATACGCATCCCCTGTTCGAGCTGCTGCGGGGGTACGCGCCCTTTGAAGCGCTGCTGGTTCCAAGCGGATGAGACCTGCTTTCAGCGGCGCTCGCGAAACGGCACGAGCGCAACAGCTGTTCGAGAAATCACCGCGGCTGCAGCAACTCGCGGCTACACCTGCCGCCGCGTATGACTCGCCGCGCGGCGCCTCGTCAGCGTCAACCAAGACCACCGCGGACGCGGGGATGAAAAGTCCTCTGGTCCGTTTCAGAATGCCGGCTCGCGTTGCTAGCAACAGTAGGGCGGTGTGGAACTATTCCTGCGGATAGTCGAAGTCCAATCGCTCGGCTGACGGACTGCGCACGCCGGCTCAGGACTGGAGGTCGAAGCTCAGAACCGCGACTCAGCACGTCGGCACGTCCTCGAGCGCAGGACTTGCCACGATCAGCTCGGGCTGATTGGGCCGACCAGCCACGCGCCCAGCCATCGCAGAGGCGTCGCGTTTGCCGCGCTTGTTCAGCGGGCGATCATGATCGGCGAGACCGGGATCCTTCCAGCTGGACTTGGCGTGGCGGACGAGGAAAAGCGTCTTCATTTGGCTAGCGTTCGCGCCGTAGCGCGCGCCCGGGGGTTCGCCCGGTCGTGGTTCCGCCCTCGAATACGACCTGCCCGTTGGTCCAGACTGTGAGCACTCCAATGGCAGTTGCTTGCGGTGTGTCGAAGCTCGCCTTGTCCGCGATCGTGTTCGGATCGAACAGCACGAGGTCGGCGAAATAGCCGGTCTTGATCTGCCCGCGAGCTTTGATGCCGACGTTCGAGGCAGCGAGGCTCGTCATCTTGCGCACACCTTCTTCGAGAGAGAACAGCTTCTTCTCTCTCACGAACGAGCCGAGCACTCGTGCAAAACTGCCGAACCCACGCGGATGAACTCCGGTGGACTGTCCGTCGCTGCAGATGTTCGCCCACGGCCAGCTTGCGAGCTTGTCGACGTCCACATCATCCATCCCTCTCGCGACGATGCCCGCTTCGGAGCCATTTGGTTCGCTGAGGAGGTCCATCATTGCGCGGAGCGCCGTCGCACCGCGGAGCCTCGCGACATCCGCGAGGGTCTTGCCCACATATTCCGGGTGTCCTCGAAATGAGTTGAAGATGATCTGGTCGGCCGGCGTGAGATGGGCCAGGATGAACGCCGTTTCCGCACTGTCCGCGAAATTCCGCTTCGGATAGAACACACCGAGATTCGACTGCCAGTACGTATACGGATAGATGTCTGCCGTGACCTGAACGCCTTCCGTTCGCGCGCGCTGCAGCACGCGGATTACACTGTCGGTCTGGCCCCACAGGTCTTGCATGCCGAGCTTGATGTGCGATATCTGCACCGGCATTCGAGTGACCCGTCCGATGTTGACGGCCTCATCGAGCGCACTCCAGAAGTCACGATCTTCGCTCCGGATGTGACTGACGTATCTGCCGCCCGCCTCGGCCGCGGTTCGTGCGAGTGCGATGACTTCTTCGGGTGCCGAGTAGATCCCCGGGTCGTACTCGAGGCCCGTGGACAACCCAAGCGCACCCGCGTCCATTTCTTTCCGGACGAGCAGCTTCATGCGCTCTATCTCACCGGGCGTGGCGCGCCGCCTGAAGTCGGCGCCCAGCACCGCGCTCCGCACCGATCCATGACCCACGTAC
>JAHFCS010000045.1 GCA_023249395.1 Gemmatimonadota bacterium | reverse complement strand
ACTACGATTATTCCCGCGTCTCGCTCGACCGATTTCGTCTCTGGCTCGTGCCGCAGCTCACCGATGACGAGCGCGCACGGTTTGCGGCGCTGGAATCGGACCCGCTCGTTTACGCGGATTCCTTTCCGTCGAAATACAACGACTTCCGCCGCGCCCAGGTCACCGATCTCGTCGAGCGCATCTACTACGGCGTCAAAAAGCGCAAGCCGAACGTGCTCGTGTCGGCGGATGTATTCGCCAACGCCAAGGACGCGTACGAGAATCGCTTTCAGGACTGGAGGAGCTGGCTGCAACGTGGCTTCCTCGACGTCGCCGCGCTGATGGCGTACTCACCGAACACGCAGACCTTTCGAGAGCAGATCCGAGTCGCTGTGGAGGCCGGTGGGCGCGATCACGTGTGGGCCGGCATCGGGGCTTATCGTCAGGTTGCCGATTCGACCGTCGAGAAGATCCGCGCTGCACGCGAGCTCGGAGCCCGGGGAATCGTGCTGTTCTCGTACAATTCGGCGATCCGGAAGAGCGAGCTCAATCCCGATGCCGATTATCTGCAGCGTGTGATGAAGGCCGCCTTTCAGGGAGCGCAGGTCAATTCGTCCCGCTGATCGAAAAGTCGAGTGAACGGGGACCGTCCCGTTCTGCCTCACTCCTCCCGCGATGATGCAGACGTGGTCCTGGAGGCGACGATCTTCCGCACGTCACTCACCGACGGCAGAACTCCGAGAAACGCGAGCGCCCCGCCGTTCACGACCTCCTCTCCGTCCACTAAGACCCTGAACTCGCCGTAGTGTCCGTTCTCGACCTGGACCTCAGCGCCGAGCTCCTCGCGCAAGTCGGCCGCCACCCGGGCGGCCTGGATGCTGGTGACTCAGTACCAGCAGCGGCGAATGGTGACTGTCATGGGGGATCTCGTGGAGGTTGAGCGGTCCTTTCACGATGCCATTAGATCATCCATGTGGCAAGGAGAGACCCGGCACCCGGTACCCGCTGCCCGCTGCCCGCTGCCCGCTACCTGTTGCTACGGATGCTCAGCTTCGACGTGAACGCGCTCGCGCCGCACGAGATACACCCCGCTTGCAATGATGACGAACGCCCCGGCCATTGTAACTGGTACCGGAGTCGTCCTCCAGATGAACCAGTCGAGACCGACGCCCCATGCCAGCGCCGTGTACTCGAAAGGGGCGATGAAAGATGCTTCGCCAATCCGAAATGCTTCCGTTAGCGCAAACTGCCCGAGTGAGCCGCTCACCGCGATTCCGGCGATGACGAGCCAGTGCACAGATTCGATCGGCCTCCACTCCGGAAGGGCAAGCAGGCCCGCTCCAATCCCGACAAGCGCCATCAGCCAGAATATCATGCTCTGCGTACTGTCAGTTCTACCGAGCACACGGACAGTGATCGCCGAGAGAGCGTAACCAACCGCCGTCGCGAGCACCGCCAGGCCGGGGATCGTCAGCGCCCCCGCGCCAGTAGGCCGAAGCACGATGAGCACCCCCGAGAAGCCGACGGCGATCACAAGCCACCGCCTCCAGTCCACCCGCTCCTTCAGAATCAGAACGGCAAGCACCGTTATCAACAGAGGTGCCACGAAGAAGATCGAGTACGCCTCCGCGAGAGGCAGATGCCGAAGCGCATACGCGAAGGCCGCCAGCGTCATGATGCCAAGCAGTGCACGGACGATGTGCAGTCCGAAGCGAACGCGGAGCAGCTGGCCGTAGCCGCCGCTCAACCAGACCCAAACGACGATGAAGGGCAGCGCCGACAGCCCACGGATCGACGCCACCTGAAACGGGGAATAGTGCGGCGCAAGGATCTTCATGCCCGCGTCCATCAACGACAGGGCGCCGACGGCGACGATCATCGCCGAAACGCCTCTCAGATTATGGTGTGCCTGGGTGTGCAAGTATGCAGTCGAAGAGGATCAGAACCAGCCTTTTCACCGCGGAGAACGCGGAGAACGCGGAGAACGACTGGGTTATAAACAAATAAACAGCATTCGACTGATTCGCTTCGCCAGTGGCTGGGTGTCGTACGCGTGACGCCTCAATCAATCCCGCTGTTCCCGTCTTTCATTTCTTGTTCCCGCCGCGTTCTCCGCGTTCTCCGCGGTGAAAAACGGGAAACACAAAACTCTTACATCTACGAACCCCTTCGTACTTGCAATGTACGAAGCCCTTCGTATATTGCGGAAAGGACTCATGGAGACCACCGCATGCCCCGCCGTACCCCGGTTCCGTCGAACGCCGAGCTCGCCATCCTTCTCATTCTGTGGAGGGAGGGACCCCAGACCGTGCGGGCCGTTTACGATTCCCTGCGCCGCGAGCGCGACATCGGGTACACAACGGTTCTCAAGACAATGCAGCTCATGGCCGCAAAGAAGCTCGTGACCAGGGACGAATCCGAGCGATCGCACGTGTACCGCGCAGCGGTCGCGGAAAAATCGATTAAGCGCCGGCTGGTGTCAGATCTTCTGGACCGGGCGTTCGACGGCTCCGCCGCGCAGCTCGTGATGCAGGCGCTGTCACACAAGCGCGCGTCGGCCGAAGACCTGAAGAAGATCCGGCAGCTCCTCAAGGAAAACTCGAGAGGTGCACGATGACCACACGGCTGATTGGATGGGCGATCATTCATTCCCTCTGGCAGGGAGGAGTGATCGCGCTGCTGGCGGCGTGCCTCTTTTCGCTCGCGCGCGGCGCGCGGCCGTCGGTGCGATACGCCGTCGGACTCGTCGGACTTGCGCTCATGCTGGCGATGCCTGTGGCCACGGCATTCGGCGTATTTCGCGCCAAAGATGATCATGCATCGTTGCTCTCGCAAAGCCCCGGGGCAACGGCTCAAGACAACGGGCAACGGGTACCGGGCAACGGGTACCGGGCAACGGGCAACGGGCAACGGGTACCGGGTACCGGGCAACGGGCACCGAGTATCTGGCAACAGGTACCGGGCACCGGGGACCGGCCGACACCGCGCGCTTATATAGAAACTGCCCTTCCCTGGCTCGCGCTCGCCTGGATGCTCGGGCTTCTCGTAGCGTCCGCGCAGCTCGTCGGCGGCCTCTCGCGTACGCGCCGCGTCACGCGCGCCGGCATCCTATCGCCGACCGACCCGCTCGTGGAGCGTGTTCGCGAACTGGCCGACCGCCTCGGCGTATCACGCGGAGTTCGGATCATCCAATCCTTGAGCATTGACGTCCCGCTGGTTGTCGGCGCGCTGCGACCGGTGATTGTGATTCCCGCGAGTCTGCTCACAGGACTCACTCCGCTTCAGCTCGACATGATCCTCGCGCACGAGCTCGCCCACATCCGGCGCTATGACTTCCTCGTCAACCTGGCGCAAACGGTGATCGAGACACTTCTGTTCTATCATCCGGCGGTGCGGTGGCTGTCCGAGCGTGTGCGTGAAGAACGCGAGAACTGCTGCGACGACATCGCTGTCGCCGCTTGCGGAGGCGACGCAAACCGATACACCGCGACGCTGCTCACGCTCGAGGAGGCTCGCGGGCAGAGCTTTGGACTCGCCGCAGCCGCAACCGGCGGCTCACTCCTACGCCGTGCACATCGGCTCATCACCGGAAGGTCGCTAAGTGTTGAGCTCGGTCCCCACTGGATCGCAGGCGTCATCACGATAGCGGCGGCATTGTTCACCGGCCGAGAGGCGATGGGCGGCGTTCAAGCTTCGTTCCTGCCGATCCCGGGCATTTACGCGCCCGCCGAATCCGATTCCACGAGAAAGCGCGACCATGATCCCGATCCGTCGCGCGCTACACCCAGCTCCGTGGTGAAATCTCCGGTTGGAGGAAGCCTGGAAGAGCGGTGGCGCTGGGCCGACGGGCACGCCCGCGGGCTCGGCAGCTACTGGGTAGGCTATCTCGTCGCCGGCGATCCAAGTGGGAAGGCGCGCTACTACGCCGACAACATCCCGGTAAGCATCGACCGAACCACGACGATCAGCGGCCACATGCAGTTCGGTGACGGCGACTTGTCCGGCATCACATTCCACGGCGTGCCGCTCGCTCCGATCCTGGGTGTCCATGCCCGGGCATCGACAGCGATCTTCGTACTGGTCAGCGATGGTGCGGTCGGCAAGCCAATAGAGCGCGTTCATGTCGGAACGTTCGACATCCCGATGTACTTCGACCGCCGTCCGGTGATGTGGCTCGACTCGGCGACAGACGCTGAGAGCATCGACCTGATTCGTACCCTCATGCCCAGAGCGCACGGTGAAGACATGCGGCGGGATCTCGTCGCCGCGCTTGGCGTGCACCGGACAGATGCGCTCGTCGTGCCACGGCTCATCGAGATTCTGCAGTCGAGAAGCGAGCCCGAAGGCGTAAGGCGGGAAGCCGCGGAGTGGCTCGGCAAGAAGGGCGACGGGCGCGCTCTTGCCGCGCTCTCACAGGCGGCGCACAGCGATCGCTCGAGCGGTGTTCGCGAAGAGGCGATCGAAGCGCTCGCGAACATGCCGGATAGCCGCGGCTTTCAGACAGTCCTCGATTTCGCACGGAATGACCCGGATGTGCATATTCGCCGGGAAGCCGTGGAATCGATTGCCCAATCCAGGCCCGCTCAGCGCGCGCTTGATGCGCTCGCACAAATAGTTCGCAGTGATCCGGACGAGGCGGTGCGACGTGAAGCGGTCGAGACGATAGCTGAAGTACATGATGAGAGGTCGGTGGGAATCCTGCGCGACCTCGCGAACAATTCATCGAGCAGTGCGGTTCAGATCGAGGCGGTTGAATCGCTTGGTGAGACCGGCGACCCCGAGAACGCGCTGCCGGTGCTGCGTGAAATCGCGCGCCGTCACCCGAACGCCGAGGTCAAAAAGAAGGCGCTGGAGACGCTCGGAAATTCGAATGATCCCGCTGCCCTGGCCGCGCTCGCATCCCTTGCCCGCACGAGTGAGCCGCTCGAGCTGCGGCAGCGTGCGGTCGAAGCTTACGGAGAGAATGCCGATCCCGCGGTGGCGCTCGAGTTCCTCAAATCGCTGATTGCTCGCGATCCTCAGCAAACGATCAAGCTGAGGGCGGTCGAGCTGCTTGGAGAGCTCGATGACGACGCGAGTATTCCTTCCCTTCGCGACATCGCGCGGAGGAATCCGGATCCCGCTGTCCGTCGTCGTGCTGCTGAGATCCTGAGCGACAGATAGACCTGCTCCTTACCGCATGAGCCTCAGTTCATACGTGGTGATTCGACCGGCAACAGTGTCGACTACCACTCTGACCCATCCAATGTCCGGCGACCCGAACGTCTCCAGTCTCGTGAAGTTCCCGTAAACTCGGCCACCCGCGTCCTTGAGCGGATGGTCCACTCGCTCGACGTGGGAGTCACCGTGGATCAGTAACACCGGCCGTTGAAAGCCGGCAACATTTTTCTCGAGCGCCGCAAGAAAACGATCGTAGCCTGCCCTGCGCTCACGGACCGACTCGATCCCCATGTCGGCGTGCAGCGCGAGCACGACTCCCTTCGCCGAAATCTGCCGCGCTCTTGCGAATGTTCCGTCGAGCCATGTGATGGCCGCTTGCGTGCGGCGCTCCACCTCCGTGTCATTCGCCGATGTGCGCCCGGGAAATTGTTCGAGGCCGTTGCTCGAGCCTACTATATGAATGGTGGCGAACACGAACCCACCCCGACTCCAGCGCGTATTCTCGACGAACTCGTGAAACGTCGAGTCGGCGGCCTGGGATTCGAGCTCCATTGGTTGCCCGCCGAGGCTGCGTCCGGGCTTCGCAAAGAAAATCCTGCGGATTGTCGCCAGGCGATCGAGCGGGTCGTACCGCCCCGGCCTCCTCTGCCAACAGTCCGTCCACTCGTTGTCACCAGGCGTGTAGATGACAGCGTGATCGACGGAGTTGAGATCGCTGAGTCTGGCAGTATAAGACTCATCAGAGCAGGGATACCACTGAATGTCCCCGACGTGAATGAGCCACCGCACATCGGCGCGGCTCACGTCATCGAGGACGCGCCTGAAGCGGCCTTGCTCCGAAGGGTCATACGGTCCATCGCCGAAGATGCCGAATGCGAAACTTCCCGGAGGCAAAGGGGGCGACGGAGGCAGGGGTTGGATGTCCGGTGAGCCGCATGCCACCACAGCTGTGGCAGCGCCGATCACGATCCGTCGACGCATTGACCCTGGGCTGTGAGCTGCCCCTCTACTCCGTCGTCTTGCCGTCAAACTGTTCGTTGTCCGCCTCCGCAACGTCGCGGGTCTGGTGGACGACGCCGTCCCGATGGTTCGGCGGAGCATAGAGCGTATAGAGCTTCAGTGGAACATTGCCGGTAGAGCACTCGGCGGAACGCGTCATTGTTGACGGCAACATCCTCGATGTCCCGCACGAAACCTTTCATTGCGACCTCTTTTTGCTGCGATTGGGATGACGCTCTTGCTGGCAATGTCGTCGCGCAGCAAGGCAGCGTCAATCATGCCTCCCACGACCAAAGTCTCGGCGTTTCCCGCACACCGCGGAAGTAGACCACCCGATGGTCCGACCGATCCTAGCTTGACTGGCCATTTGAATCTGGCTAGTATAGCCTATATGAAATCGGTATCCGTATCTGTTGCAAAAAACACCTTGAGTGCCCTGCTCAGGAAAGTGACCGCGGGTACCCCGATCACTATCACCGATCGCGGGATGCCGGTGGCCCGGCTGGTGCCGCCTGCGGCACAGGTTCGCGGAATCCCGGCCCGCTTCCTCGAGCTCGCGGAGCGGGGAGTAGTGAAGCTGCCGGAGCGCGAGCCCACGCCCAATTGGGACGACGACCTTCCGGCCCCACCTCGACTGGCAAAAGGGGTGTCCGCTGTCGAGGCGCTGCTCGAGGAGCGCCGGAGCGGACGGTGAGGTACTGGGACTCATCCGCGATCATCCCGTTGCTTGTCGCGGAGAGCTCGTCCGTTCGCGTGCGTGAGATCCACTCTGCCGATCCGGCGATTGCAACCTGGTGGGGCACTCCCGTTGAGTGCGTGTCGGCGCTTGCGCGACTCGAGCGCGACGGTGCACTGACGCCGGCGGGACTGAGCCGCTCGATCACTCGCATTCGTCACGCAGTCGCGTCGTGGACCGAGGTCGGGCCTTCGGATGACGTGCGCGAGCAGGCGATCCGATTACTCCGAGTCCATCAGCTTCGTGCCGCGGACGCTATTCAGCTCGCCGCCGCGATCGTCGCGGCGGAATTCAAGCCGAGCACGCTGGAGTTAGTCACGCTCGACAGGAACCAGGGGGCGGCAGCGGACAAGGAGGGATTTCGCGTGATCGGCTAGTTGCGGCAAAGCGTGGAGAATCGTGAACCCCTCGTCGTCATGGCCGGCGTTCACGGGTTCTATCTGTTCGTCCCGCAATGGGAGCCGCTCTCCGAGTATCACGACGTGCTGAGGCGGATTGGAGGCGAGTGACTCACCTCGCAATGACGAGAACGCCGAAGACGATCATCGCCAGCCCTCCCACGCGCGCGACGCTGGCCCCAGTGCGCCCAAACTTTTCTACGAGGATGAACGCCGTCAGGGCGGCCACCCACGCAAGGTTCATTATCCCCACGGCGAACAGGACGCACATCAGAGCCCAGCAGCAACCGAGGCAGTACAGTCCGTGTCGAAGTCCCATCTCGAGCGCGCCTTTCGCACCTTCACGCCAGTTGCTCAACAAGAAACCCAGTGGACTCTGGCACTGCCTCAGGCATGCGCCTTTCGCCGGCGTGAGCTGATACGCCCCTGCCGCGATGAGAATTACGCCGGCGAGAAGGTGACTCGAAGCAGCCGTGCTCGACGACAACAACGCACCCTGGTGCAATCCCCACTGCGCAAGTGCGGCAGATGCGCTGAACCCCAGCCACACGGTGATGTAGCCGAGCCCGAACAAGAGAACGGGCACAGGCATGCTGTGTTCCTCGTGCTTCGCATGCATTCCGGCAAAGAGAAACAGCACAGGCGCGGCCGCCGGGCTCATCATCCCAACCATCATGACTGCCCACATCAGGAAGGTGAAGAACACATCGCATGCGCCCCAGGGCGCGTCGATCACCATTCCCATCTTCACCATCGCCGAGTCCGGCATGACGGAAGACGACATCTGCTGGTGGAGATGGACGAGATACGCCCAGGCAAGGGCGGTGATGAGAACGATGCAGCTCGTGATGACGACGCGGTCGCGGCGGATGAGGCGCGCGACCACGGGATGGCTACGCACTACGCCAGCTGAACGGGGCGTACTGGCCGTTGTTCTTTCCGCTCGTGTCGTTCCAGCTCAAGCCGAGCGCATCGACATGGCTCTTCAATGCGTGGGCGAGCGAGATGCGGTCCGAGGCCGGATGGCCGGTATTGGACAGCTGAAGCGGCTCGGTGGTGTTGGGGTTGATCCCCATCGCAGCTTCAGCGGACATGTCGACGAGGCTCGCCGCGGTCACCGACCATTTCGCGCCGGTGCTATCGAATTTGATCGGCGCCGATTCGACACCGAGAAACTTTCCAATGAGGCCGGACAGACCAGCCATGGGTCCACCCGCGGATCCGCTGGCGATCGCAGTGATGGCGTCGCGCTGTTCGGGAGTAGCGCGGTCGTCGGCGATCACACCAACCGACCAGTTCCCCTTCGCCATCGCCTCGGGCGTCAGTCCGAGGACGATGAATCCGAGACCGTCCAGCGAGAGGGAGCCGAAACTTCCACGCTCGATCTGAAACGCCATGGCAAACGTGCACGTGCCCTGCGTCGGTTCGACTGCCATCTGCTGGAGAATACACGGACATACAAAATCGCAGCTGCAGGTTTCATAGTACTGCCCGCTGGCATTCCAGGATGTTGCCGTCATTCTCCACCTCCTCTTCAGGTCACATCAAGTAGGCCATGGGGCTTAACCGGCCTCCTGAAGTATACTCGTCTCCTGCACCCTGGTCGTCAACTACGAGGATCTCGAGCCCGGTCGGGGTTTCCCGTAGGTGTCTCAGGGCATTGCCTGATGGCGTGTCGCACGTGAGCCGCCCATCCTGACACGGATCGCGGGCCGAGTGCCCGCGCGACCGTTGTTGTCCCCTCACCGGACGCCTAACATGCGGAGCCTCAGGGTCGGCGCGAACTTCGGATTCTTCCTGCTGTTCTTCGTAGCTCCTGCATGGGCGCAGGACGCGGCTCCCGAGTCGTTCACCCCGCGCGACGTGCGTCTGGAGTTGTCCGTCGATCATTCGCGGCATCGCCTGGCGGGCTCGATAACCTATGAGCTCACCAACTGGACACCGCGTGCCGCGAGCAATGTCTCCTTCATTTTGAATCGGCTCATGGAGGCTTCCTCCGTGACTAACGGCGACGGCTCGGCGCTGCGGTACACGCAGGACGTGTTGCGTTTCCACGACGATCCCATGCGGCAGGTGGATCAGTTGCGGGTGACCCTGCCCCGTCCAATTCCGCCGGGCGGAAGCACGAAAATCCGCATCGACTATGCGGGCAATCTCGTCGGATATACGGAAGTCGGCTGGCTCTATGTAAAGGATCGAGTGGACACCGCCTTCACCATCATCCGCGAGGACGCGCTGGCATTTCCGGCTCTCGGCGGACTTTCCGACGCGGCGAATCGTCGCCGGCCACGCCCGCCATTCACATACGACGCATCGATTCGCGCACCCAGCGGCTATCTGGTCGCCACCGGCGGAAAGGTGAGCCGCACGCCGCACGCTGATGGAACGGTGACCTGGCGGTACCTCTCAGGGAAGCCGAGTCCATTTCTGAATGTGATGGTCGCTCCGTTCGATACGATCGTCGCCGGCGGTGTGCGAATTTTCTACTTGCACGCCGATAGCGTCGGCGCCAGGCGCGTCATG
>JAHFCS010000502.1 GCA_023249395.1 Gemmatimonadota bacterium | reverse complement strand
GGAGTACATCTGGATGAAGCGCCGGTACGAATCGTATGCGAAGCGGGCGTTCGCGCTCTGCGTCGCGAGACCGACGACAGCCCGATCGTTCAGGCCGAGGTTGAGAATCGTCTCCATCATTCCCGGCATC
The DNA here is from genome assembly GCA_023249395.1 of Gemmatimonadota bacterium. GTDB lineage: Bacteria > Gemmatimonadota > Gemmatimonadetes > Gemmatimonadales > Gemmatimonadaceae > UBA4720. The sequence goes on along the minus strand of JAHFCS010000502.1, from coordinate 2,506 downwards.
GACGACGGTGAGCCGGAACGCACGGATACGAGGAGCGGATTCTTCGGATCTCCGAGTCGCTTTCCCGTCGCCTCCTCGAGACGGGCGATGTTTCCCTCAACCTCGGCGCGCAGTTTATCGGAGTATTTCCCCTCCCGCAGGAATGCGATGCATTCGCCGCACGCGATTGTGAAGCCCTGAGGAACAGGAATGCCGAGATTGGTCATCTCGGCAAGGTTCGCGCCTTTTCCGCCAAGCACGCTTTTCATCTCGCGCGTGCCTTCCGCGGATCCGTTGCCGAAAAAGAAAACCGACTGTGCCATTGTGTCAGCAGCCGCAGCCGAAGCGGAGCTTCTGCGGATCTGTCGGCGGCGGCGTCGGGTAGTCACCGGAAAAGCACGCGTGACAGAATCCTTCCGGGCCGCCGGGGACCGACGCGAGCATTCCCTCCAGGGAGAGATAGCCGAGCGAGTCGACGCCGAGAGTTCCGGCGATTTCATCGACAGCGATGTTCGCGGCGATCAGCTCATCGCGGTTCGGGGTGTCGATGCCGTAGTAGCAGGGCCCGGTTATCGGTGGCGAGCTCACACGCATATGGACCTCGCGGGCGCCGGCGCCGCGAATCATCGTCACCAGTCCTTTGGTTGTGGTGCCGCGCACTATCGAGTCATCCACCATGACGACGCTCCTGCCGTCAAGCACCTCGCGGACCGCATTGTACTTCACCTTGACCTTGGCGTCGCGACCGGCCTGTGTCGGCTGAATGAATGTTCGTCCGACGTAGTGGTTGCGAATGAGAGCCAGCTCGAACGGCAATTTTGATTCCTCAGCAAAGCCAAGTGCCGCGGAGTTGGAGGAGTCGGGGACGCTGAAAACGAGGTCTGCGCCGGGAGCAGGGCACTCCATTGCGAGGCGTCGTCCCAATGCGCGCCTCGCGCGATCGACCGAGCCGCCGAACACGCGACTGTCGGGCCTCGCAAAATAGACGTACTCGAATACGCACTTCCGGCTCTCACGCGGCGGCAGCGGGAAGGATGATCTCATGCCGTCGCGATCGACGGCGATGATCTCGCCCCGCTCCACTTCGCGGATTGCCGTTGCGCCGATGATATCCAGCGCGCAGGTCTCCGAAGCGAATACGTGCGACTCTCCGAGCATTCCCATCACGAGCGGGCGCCACCCGCGCGGATCGCGCGCAGCGAGCAGCGTCTCACCGATGATCACGACGAGTGAGTAGGCGCCCTCGACATCGAGCAGCGCGTCGGCAAGGCGTTCCTCCGGCCTTGCCGATGGCGAGCGGGCAATGCGATGGACGAGGACTTCGGAATCCATCGTCGAGGTGAAGATCGCGCCGGAGTCCACCAGCTCGCGCTTGAGCTCGGTGGCATTGGTGAGATTGCCGTTGTGCGCCAGGGCGACGTTTCCGTCGCGGACTCGCGCCAGAACCGGCTGGGCGTTCTCGATTGTCGACGATCCGGCGGTGCTGTAGCGAGTGTGGCCGATGGCTATGTCCCCCGAAAGCTTCGCGACGTCCATTGCGTTGAAGCCTTCCGACACGAGGCCCATCGTCTTCGATGCCCGCGCTCCAGTAAGAGTATCAAGCGCGACTATGCCGGCCGACTCCTGGCCTCGATGCTGAAGTGAATAGAGACCAAGATGGGAGATCTCGGCCGCATGAGGATGGGCGTAGATGCCGAAGATGCCGCACATTGCTAGACGCCCGCCATGATGGGAGAAGCCTCAGGAACCGTGTCCGCAGCGAGAGCGGGACGTGACATGATCTCCGGAATCGCATCGTGATAGGCATCGGAGAGCGCACGGACATCGGCAATGAGAACGCGCTCGGGCGTGGCGATGCGAAGTCCGCGATCGGCGCTGGTTACAGCGCCCAATCTCCGCGCAGGAACTCCGTAGGCCCGCGCGATCGCGAGTACGGCTTCGACCGATGACGTCGAAAAAACAAACCGCGCTTGCGCCTCGCCAAAGAGAGCCGCGCGGAAGGGAATGGCACCGGCTGGCGCGAGATCTACGTGGGCTCCGTACAGCCGATCACGATTTCCGATGCAGCACTCGGCGAGCGCGACGGCAAGACCGCCGTCACTGCAGTCGTGTGCCGATGAGACGTGTCCGCCCTCGATGCACTCGATGAGCGCGTCGATCGCGGCCCGCTCCGCCGAGAGATCACATGCCGGCGGCGCACCGGCAACCACGCCATGGATGCGGGCCAGGTATTCGCTCCCGCCGATCTCGCCGGTGCATTCGCCGAACAGAACGATCGAGTCGCCCTCCGCGTGGAACGTTGACCGGGTCGCGTGTCTTACATCGCTCAACAGACCGACCATACCGATGACTGGCGTCGGGTACACTGCGCCTGCCGGACTTTCATTATAGAGAGAAACGTTCCCCCCCGTCACCGGCGTGGACAACGCGTTGCAGGCCTCGCCAATGCCGGCGATCGCCTCGCTCAGTTGATGATAGACCTCAGGCCGTCCCGGATTGCCGAAGTTCAGGCAATTCGTGATCGCCA
>JAHFCS010000501.1 GCA_023249395.1 Gemmatimonadota bacterium | reverse complement strand
CAATCCATGCGAGTCATTGGCCTGACAGGGAACATCGCAAGCGGGAAATCCGTCGTTGCAGAAATGCTGGCGCGTCGCGGCGCCACGATCGTGGATGCCGACGTGCTGTCGCGCGAGGCGGTAACCCCGGGCGCGCCGGCGCTCGAAGCAATCGTCGCGCGGTGGGGCCGGTCGGTCCTGAGCGCCGACGGGACGCTTGACCGAGCTGCGCTGCGGAAGATCGTATTCCATGACCGGTCGGAGCTGGACGCACTGAATGAAATCGTGCATCCGGAGATCATGCGTCTCCGCAGCGCCGAGGTGGATGCTGCGCTCGCCCACGGCGATCGCGTGGTGGTCTGCGTCGTCCCCCTCCTTTTCGAGCGGCACCTCGTGGACGACTTCGACTTCATTGTGCTGGTAGACGCGCCGCGTGACGTGCGGCTCGATCGGATTCTGAGCGATCGCGGCCTCGAGGAGGCCGAAGCGATGGACATGATCGCGTCGCAGATGCCCGCCGAGCTGAAGCGTGCGCGCGCCGACTGGGTGATCGAGAACACCGGCTCGATGAAGGATCTCGAGCGCGAGGTGGACCGCTTGTGGGACGCGATCACGCACGATGGAGCACCGTCGCTCAGCGCGTCCAACGTTCCTTGACACCGTTCGCGGGGCGCCGGTAGACTTCGGCTTCCGCTTCGCGCACTGCGCGTTGCCCCACATAACGGAGTGCGTCTTGGCGAACATCCCCGCTGATCTCAAATACACGGAAGAGCACGAGTACGTGCGAGTCGGTCACAATGGAATTGTCGCGGTTGGGATCACCGATTACGCCCAGGGCGAGCTTGGCGACGTGGTCTACGTTGAGCTGCCCGCCGTGGGAGCAAAATTCTCGAAGCACGATGTCTTCGGCACGATCGAGGCGGTGAAGGCCGTCTCTGAGCTCTTCTCGCCGGTGGGTGGTGAAGTGACGGAGATCAACGAGCGCCTCGACAAGGAGCCCGCCCTGGTCAACAGCGACCCGTACGGCGAGGGTTGGATGATCCGGATGCGTCCAACCGACCTGAGTGAGCTCGGTGCGCTCCTCGACGCCGACGCGTACACGAAGCAGCTCGGCTAGCGCCCTGCGCGTGCCGGGGAAACGCAGCGGGGCGGCGGCTTAAACCGCCGCTCCTACGTTTTACTTGAGCGCGTCCTTGAAGGTTACGCCGGCGCGAAAGCCAGGGATCTTGCGCGCTTTCACCTTTACCGTCCGGCCGGTGAAAACGCTGTTCACCTCTCGCGCTTTGTGCGATCGCCGGTCGAACGTGCCGAATCCGGCAATCGTCACCTTCCCGCCTCGCTTGATCTGGCGGGAAATCACTCCCTCTACCGGATCGAAGATCGCGTCCACCACGCGCTTGACGTGCGTGGGTCGAAGCTTTGTCTGTCGCTGTAGTGCTTACAGCAGTTCCGCCTTGTTCATGGCAGCTCCTGTGCACCAGTGGGGCGAAATTGCGAGCTGGCGGTTGCCAGTCCGCCCAACACACCAACACACTAAGGTACCTCTCCCAGCGCCTCGCTGCCAGCGAAACTGCGGCGGCTAATCAGCGGCGTTCGCAGTAACCGCTGGCGATTCAGCGTAAGCGTCTGTGGGCGGGCACGAACAAACAAGATTTCTGTCGCCGTATGCGCTCTCCACCCGTGCGACGGCCGGCCAGAACTTGAAATCCCGTGTCCACGGCGCAGGAAAACCAGCGCGTTCACGCGTGTACGGGTGCGTCCATTCGTCCGCCGTCACGCGTTCGACCGTATGGGGCGCATTCTTGAGCAGGTTGTCCTTCCTGTCGGCGGTCCCGAGCTCGATCTCCCGGATTTCTTCGCGGATGGCGATCATCGCTTCGCAGAAGCGGTCGAGCTCCCCCTTGGATTCACTCTCCGTCGGCTCGATCATCAGAGTTCCCGCCACCGGGAACGACACCGTCGGCGCGTGGAAGCCGTAGTCCATCAGCCGCTTTGCGATGTCCTCGACATCGACTCCGCTCGCGCCCTTGACGATCCGCGTATCGACGATGCACTCGTGCGCCACGGTGCCGTGGTCGCCCTTGTAGAGGACGGGAAAATGGTCCTCGAGTCGCCTGGCGACGTAGTTCGCGTTGAGGATCGAGACCTTGCTCGCCAGCTCCAGTCCCGGGCCTCCCATGAGCCGAATGTAGGCGAGCGAGATCGGAAGGATGCTCGAGCTTCCCCACGGCGCCGCGGAGACGGCGCCCACAGCGTGCTTCCCCGGAAGCGGAATGACCGAATGCCCGGGAAGAAAATCCACGAGGTGCGGTGCGACTCCGATCGGCCCCATCCCTGGACCGCCGCCGCCATGCGGAATGCAGAATGTCTTGTGGAGGTTGAGGTGGCAGACGTCCGCGCCAATGTCAGCCGGACGACAGAGGCCGACCATGGCGTTCATGTTCGCGCCGTCCATGTAAACCTGCCCCCCGTGCTCGTGGACGATCGAGCAGATCTCGGTGATCCCTTCCTCGAAAACGCCGTGAGTCGATGGGTAGGTGACCATCAGCGCGGCGAGAGTCGCGCTGTGCTGCTCCACCTTCGCCCGAAGATCGGCGATGTCGATGTTCCCCCGCTGGTCCGTGCGGACAACCACGACCTTCATCCCCGCCATCACCGCA
>JAHFCS010000044.1 GCA_023249395.1 Gemmatimonadota bacterium | reverse complement strand
CCGAGAGCCGCGGTCGAATCAGTGAGCGCGGCGGCTCCTCCGACGTCACCGCGTTCAAGCCTGGTGTCGGAACCGCCCGATGCAGCGCTGGATCGAAAATCTTGATGATCTCCCCTTCGACTTCGATCGCGTAAGGAACCCATACCGATTGCTTGAAGCTTCGGGCAATCGCCGTTGCAATCGAAGTTTTTCCGTCGCCCGGCGCGCCGTAGAGCAGCATGCCCCGCCCTGCGTTCACAGCCGGACCAAAGCGGGAAATGAGCTCCGGCGCCAGCACAAGTCCTTCCAGACTGCGCGCAATCGCTTCCCGATCTACGCGGTCGTTGGTGATGCGCTGGTGGTCCACCTGCGCCTGCCAGGCGGCCAGAGGTACCGGAGCAGGGCCCGTATAAACCGACTTCCTGAGTGCTTCCTGTGCCCATTCCCGCCCGCTCAACGAGATGCCATAGCGCAGGTCGAGCTGTCTTCCCGCCGCCGCGTCAGCACCTCTCGTTTCAAGGAGCGCTCGCGCACGCAGGGCCTCGAGCAGGTCGCGCGCGATCGATACGGGAACCTTCATCGCCTCGGCGACGTCGGATGGAGTCTTGACGCCGTGGGCGTACATCACCTTGAGCGCAAGCGTTTGCAGGAAGGTTTCATCCAGGCCGGTGTCGGCGACGCTCGTGACCTTCGGCGGCCCTTGTTCGAGGAACTCCTCGAGCCGGCTCCGTTCGATCCGGCCGAGCCGCACCAGATTGTCGCCCAGGCTGCCGCCCAGCTCGCGCTGTTGACTGAGCGCCAGCGCGACATCGTCAGGCGTCACGAGATTCGCCGCTACCAGACTCTCGCCGAGGGGCATGTGCGTTGAGCCTCCTTGGAGCGCAACGTAACCACACCCGGGGACCGTTACAATCTTCAACGCGCCCGCAGGTGGATCGCTCCTACAAGGACGGTTCTCTCACGACCATGCAACCGGTCACGCGGCGCTCGCTTTCCGCTCCACGATCTCCCCGGCTCGAGCGAGAGCTTCGTCGAGCGTCGCGAACAGATTCTCGCTTCCGATCACCTCGAGAGCGCTCGACCCGGTGAGTGCCACCAGCGGCTGCATGTGAACACCGGCGAGCAGCACAGTCGTCCCGTCGTGGCGGCTGCGGCGCACCACTTCCTTTAACGCATGCAGTCCGGTCGAGTCGAGCGCCAGTACATCCCGCATCCTGATGATCAGCACCACCGGCTTCCTGGCTACCTGTCCGAGCGTCTCGCGGAACGATTCCACTGCACCGAAGAAGAAGGGCCCATTGATCTCGTAAACCTCGACGCCGGGTGGAACCACACGGCGCCTGATGGCCTCGCCATCGGTGTCGTATGAATCATCTTCTTCGTCCTGGAGCTCCCTGGTGACCGCGCTGATGCTCGTCACCTCAGACATTCGCCGAATAAACAGGAAACTGGCCAGAACCATCCCCACCGAGATGGCGACGGTGAGATCCACCAGAACGGTCAGAAAGAATGTCACCAGCAGTACGGCGACATCGCTCTTTGGCGAATCCATCTCTCCGAGAAACGACCGCCATTCGCTCATGTGATAGGCAACGACGACGAGAATTGCGGCCAGTGCCGGAATCGGAATGAGCGCGACCCAGCGCCCCGCGGCGAGAGTGATTATCAGCAGTGTCAGTGAGTGGACGACTCCGGCGACAGGCGTCCGGCCGCCGTTCTTGACGTTAGTCGCAGTGCGCGCGATCGCACCGGTCGCTGGAATGCCACCGAACAGGGGAGAGACGAGATTGGCGATTCCCTGAGCGACGAGCTCCATGTTGGGGCGATGGCGACTCCCGATCATGCCGTCGGAGACGACAGCGGACAGCAGTGACTCGACCGCGGCCAACATCGCAATCGTGAGGGCAGGACCGACGAGCGAGATCACCTGGGCGAAGCGCAGATGAGGGAGCTGAGGATGCGGAAGCGACGCTCCGAGGTCGCCGAAGCGCGAGCCGATTGTCTCGACCTGCAGATGAAAGATCGTAACCACCGCTGTCGCCGCGATCAGCGCTACGAACGGCCCCGGAATCCGTCTCTCCACCCTCGGCCACACGACGATGATCGCAAGAGTGACGAGTGCCACGCCCACAGCCTGAAGGTTGAACGTGGTCGCACGCTCTGCGTACGCCTGCCACTTCGCGAAGAACTCGACCGGCACCGCACCCATCTGCAGGCCGAGGAAATCCTTTACCTGGCTGCTGAAGATGATGACCGCGATCCCGCTGGTGAATCCCATTACTACCGGATGGGGGATGAACTTCACCGCTCCGCCGAGCTTCGCGACGCCGAGGACGACGAGTATCACTCCCGCCATCAGAGTGGCCACTGTCAGTCCGTCAATTCCGTATTTCTGAACGATTCCGTAAACGATGACGACGAAAGCGCCGGTCGGTCCACCGATCTGTACCCGCGATCCGCCGAGCGCGGAGATGAGAAAGCCGGCGACGATTGCGGTCCACAGGCCGCGGTCGGGAGTCACTCCACTCGCGATGGCAAAGGCTATCGCCAGCGGAAGGGCGACTATGCCGACGATCACGCCGGCGGTGGCGTCGCCGACGAATTGCTTCCCGTCGTATGATTTGAGAGATGTGGCGAGCTTGGGGACCAGCACTTTCGCTCCGTACGTTTCGATAAAGAGGGAGGGAAGGTACGAGCAGATCGCATCTTCCGCCTCCCCGGGGGCGCACTAGGTTCGGGGCAATGCCAAACATCTTCCCGTCCCTTCGAGTGTGTCGAGCGTTCACATTGCCGGCAGTGTTCGCGCTGAGCGCGACGATCGCGCGCGCCCAGTCCCCAGCGACCGGCTCCAGCTTTACCGTCGCCCAGATCAAGAGCTATCCATTTCCGAACGAGCTCGTCGCGGCGCCATCGGGATCGCGAATCGCGTGGGCGCTCAACGAGCAGGGCCAGCGCAACATCTGGGTGGCAGAAGGTCCGGAGTTCAAAGCGCGGCGGCTCACGCGCTATCTGACCGACGATGGACAGGAGGTGACCAGCATCTCCTTCTCGCCTGATGGGAAAGACGTGGTATACGTGCGCGGCGGAGATCACGGAGCAAACTGGGACACATCACTTCCGGTAAATCCGACGGAGAATCCGGCGGGCTTCAAGGTTCAGGTCTGGTCGGTGCCGTTCGACGGCGGCGACCCCAGGGCTCTCTCCGAAGGCGATGATCCGGCGATCTCTCCAACCGGCGATCGTGTGGCATTCACGAAGAACAGAGAGATCTGGGTCGCGCCAATCGATGGCTCGTCGGCGGCAAAGAAACTCTTCACCGTCCGCGGTGATCAGGGCGACCCACGCTGGTCGCCTGACGGGTCTCGACTTGCGTTCACCGCCAATCGGGGAGACCACACGTGGATCGGGATCTGGGCAAACGACTCGGCGGCGATCACCTGGATCGCTCCGTCCACCTCACGCGATCAGTCGCCGCGGTGGTCACCAGACGGGAGACGGATAGCATTTGTACGGAGTCCCGGCACCGGCGGGGCGCCCGATTCAATTCTCGTCCAGCGAAACATTCCGTGGTCGATCTGGGTCGCTGATGCCACGACAGGCGGAGCGCGCCAGCTATGGGAATCGCCAAAAACTCTGCGCGGCTCACGACCGGGCACGCAGGGCGGAACGAATCTCCAGTGGGGAGCGGGGGGCCGCATCGTCTTTCTCTCCGAGATGGACGGCTGGCCGCACCTGTACTCGATCAGCGACACCGGCGGTCAGCCGCTGCTGCTCACTCCGGGAAGCTACATGGCCGAGCATGTCGATTTGAGCCGCGACGGCCGCTGGCTTGTGTTCGCGGGAAACGCCGGCCGCGACGCAGACGACATCGACCGCCGGCATGTGGTCCGCGTGCCGGTGGATCGCGCCGATCCGCAGGTGATGACCCCCGGCTCGGGACTCGAATGGACTCCGGTAGTGACCGGCGACGGAAAGTCGATCGCTTTCATCGGAGCAACCGCGCAACGTCCGCCATTGCCGGCAGCGATGCCGATCCAGGGCGGCAGCACTACCTGGATCGGTGGCGAACGGATCCCGGCAGATTTTCCGACGACGCAGCTCGTAACGCCGCGAAAGATCGTGTTCAAGTCTCCCGACGGCGTCGAGGTCCACGCGCAGCTGTTCGAGCGCTCCGGCGGTCAGGCAAAGAAACCCGCCATCGTCTTCGTCCACGGTGGTCCGCCGCGGCAAATGTTGCTCGGCTGGCACTACTCTGACTATTACACGAACGCCTACGCGCTCAACCAGTATCTCGCGAACCACGGGTTCATCGTGCTGTCGGTGAATTACCGTCTGGGAATCGGGTATGGACGTGACTTTCAGCATCCCAGGTCGGCCGGCTCGCAGGGAGCAGCCGAGTACACGGACGTGAAGGCCGGAGCGAATTATCTGCGCACGTTGCCGGCGGTGGACGCACGTCGAATCGGGATCTACGGCGGATCGTACGGAGGATTTCTCACCGCGATGGCGCTGGCGAGAAACTCCGATCTCTTCGCGGCCGGAGTCGACATTCACGGCGTGCACGACTGGACCACCGAGCGCGCCCGGGGTCTGATGAATCGCGAAAGATACGAGCAGCCACCGGATTACCAGCGCGCGCTCGACGTCGCATTTCGCTCGTCTCCCGTTTCCTACCTTAGCGGATGGAAGTCACCGGTGCTGCTGATCCACGGTGACGACGACCGCAATGTACGCTTCAATCAGACAGTGGATCTTGCGCGCAGGCTCGCGAAGGCGGGCGTCGCCTACGAGGAGATGATCATCCCTGACGACACCCACCACTTCATGCGCCACGCCAATTCGGTCAAGGCTGATAGCGCGACGGCGAATTTTCTCGGGCGGAAGCTTCACGTGATGGAGTCCGTGCCGGGGTCTCGGTAGCCGGAGGAGCATCGGCGGGCTGAGGCGGCGGGCTCTTCACCGGCACGTCACCGCGAGGATCGCCGCGGAGCTGCCGATCATGATGGGGGGTCATGCATTCCTCCTGTGCAACCAGGAGGAGATTTCAGCGCACGGAGAGTGCCACGGGGAAGGGAAAACCGACCTCTTATATCGTGCCGCCGGGCTTGGCGGTGCGACGTACAGCAGAGACTGTCTGGACGACGAACGGCGATGTTTCATCGGCCGCGCCACTAACAGCGCTCGACGACGACTCGGCCATTGCGCGCGCGTCTTTCCGGGCGCGGGATTCGACGAGCTGCGTCATGAATCGCTCGCGCTCCCTCACTGCGGCGAACTCGGCCACCAGTCCGCTGGTTGCGTCCTCGATTCTTGCGATCCGCTCCTCCATTTTCGCCAACCTTCCGGTCGCGGAGCCGCCGCCCTGCCCCCGGTTGAACCAGGTCCTCATCACGGACCGTATGACGAAGCCTGTGACGGCCACCAGGATGGTGAAGGCGAAGACGAATCGGGGGTCGAATAACATACAATTCACCCAACGGAAGAACGGGGGCGGTTTGTTTCAACCCCCTGCAGAAGGGCTTCCGGGACTGGCGAAAGGGTCGGCGTGAAATGCATCTCGCGGGTGGCCGCTGGCCTCGGTAATGTTCCGGCGGTCGCCTTCGCTCAATGGTTGCCCGGGGGGCACGTCTTCGATGGGGGTCGCGGATGGCAAAACAGATCACCGGCGGCAAGCTGTATCTCAACGGCGGCCACCAGCTGACGATTGCGGCGGGAGCTGTCGAGGCGGTGGCGGAACTTCTGCGGAATCGCTCCGACGACGTGAGCATCGTGACCATTCTCCCGGGCAATCAACTGATGGTCCACTGGAGCCAGATTTCTGCGCTGCAGATTTTCTCCGCGGGTAGCGATGAACCTGTCGGTGGAGTTAAGACGCGGACGACAGGCGAATACCGAGGCTAATGGCGCAGTTGCTCGAAGCTCGACCATTTCATCGCCGTACGTTCTATGTCGTTCGCTAGCGGCTGGTCGCTGACAAAGCTATCCGCACGCCGCTATGCCCCTCTCGGTGCTTTTTGCCGTGAGCATTGGCCTATCTTGCATAGATGACATTCAACATCCTTCGCGTGGTGCGGCTCTCGATTGCGCCTCTGGCAATCGCAGCGGGTTCGCTGCAGGGGCAGATGCCTCCGCTCAAAACCGCAAAGCCGCCCCTCCACGCGAAGCACTGGCTTGCAATTACCGGAAAGCCGCTCAGCGCCACGGCCGGCGCAATGACATTCCAGAAGGGCGGAAACGCCGTCGATGCGGCATGCGCAATGCTCGCCGCGGGCACGACGATGTGGGACGTCCTGTCGTGGGGTGGAGAGACGCAGGCGCTGATCTACAACCCGCACACGAAGAAGGTCATCGGAATCAATGCCCTGGGCGTCGCGCCTTCGGGTGCGACGGTCGCCTTCTACAAGTCGAAAGGGTACCGCTTCCCGCCGGAGTACGGTCCGCTTGCGGCGGTCACACCGGGAACGCCGGGCGGTCTGATGACCATGCTCGCCGAGTACGGCAAGCTTTCGCTCAAGGACATTCTCGAGCCGGCGATCCAGATGGCCGATGGATATCCGATGGAAGCGCAGACCGCCAACTCGATCGAGACGAACAAGAAATGGATCAAGCAGTGGAAGTACTCTCCGGCGATCTTCCTCACTCATGCGGGGCAGGCACGGGAAGCGCCGGAGGCGGGAGAGATTTTCGTCCAGAAAGATCTCGCCGTGACGCTTCGCAAGCTGGTCGAGGCCGAGCAGAACGCGTTGGCCAGCGGAAAGAGCAGGAAGGAGGCGATCTACACGGCATACGATCGCTTCTACAGGGGCGACATCGCGCAGGAGCTGGTGCGCGGCGTTCAGGAGGACGGAGGTCTGATCACGATGCAGGATCTCGCCAACTGGAAGGTCCGCATCGAAGAGCCGGTGAGCACTACCTACAAGGGGATCGAAGTCTACAAGCTTCCCTTCTGGCAGCAGGGACCGGTGATGCTCCAGGCGCTCAACATCCTCGAGAACGCAGATCTCAAGGCGATGGGATACAACTCGCCGAGGTACATGCACGCGATCTACCAGTCGATGAGCCTCGCTTTCGCCGATCGCGATTTTTATTACGGCGATCCGTACTTCCCGCCCGCCGAGCCGGTGAAGGGCTTGCTGTCGAAGGACTATGCGAAGACGCGGTACGCGCAGATCAACTGGACGCGAAACGACTCGACGATCAAACCGGGGGATCCGTATCCATTTCAGGGAGGAGCAAACCCCTTCGCGGCTGTCCTCGCGAAGTGGACGGTGAGGGGCGCAGTGGCGGGGATGCCGAAGAGCGGCCAGCAGGACAAACCACCGGCCGGCGCGGACAGCGGTACGACTGCACCGATACTGCAATCCGCGGCAGCGGACTCGGCGTTCAAGGAGGCGTTCTACGCCGGGACGACGTCGATCGAAGCCGCCGACGAGGAGGGATGGGTGGTCTCGGTGACACCGAGTGGCGGATGGGTTCCGGCCGTCATCGCCGGTCACACGGGCGTTGGGCTGAGCCAGCGGGCTCAGGCGTTCGCCACGGATCCCCAGGACGGTCCGTTCAACGTCATAGAACCGGGAAAACATCCTCGCGTGACGCTGACTCCGACGATGGCCCTAAAAGATGGGATCCCATACATCTCCTTCGCGGTGCAGGGCGGTGATTCACAGGACCAGAACCTTCTGCAGTTCTTCCTGAACGTCGTGGAGTTCGGGATGACGGTACAACAGGCGGTGGAAGCGCCGAACATCAACAGCTTCCAGATGCGCTCAACGTTCGCTCAGCACGAATCACGGCCGGGCGAGATGCTCATCGCGACGTCCACCTCCGACAGCGTCCGCAAGGAGCTGGAGCGGATGGGCTACAAGCTCCAGTTCCAAAAGCTGACCTCGGGTCCCATCAACGCCATTCTCTTCGACAGGGCGCACGGGTCGATGTGGGGCGGGTCGAGCAACCACGGCGAGGACTACGGAATTGCCTGGTAGATCGAACCAAAAGCGCTAGCCTGTTGGTTCATGGCGCCAGGGATCGATCACGGGAACACCATGGTCGTCACAATCGCTTGCGTTCCGCGTGACAAACGTCAATGCATTTACGCCCGCCGTGGCGAGAAGCAGCCCGTCAATCACAGGGAGTGGCCGGCCAAGCGCTGTTGCCGCGGCGGTGAGTCGTCCCCACTCCGAGGCGACTTCGGTATCCACCGGAAGCACGCGCCCAAGAAACTGCTTGGGCAGCTCGTGGATAACCCAGTCCTCGAGCTCTGTCCTCCGTCTTCCCCCTGCCATGGATTGCGTGCCCCTCACGATTTCACCAATGGTGAGGACACTCACGAAATAGTCGAGTGTGGGATGGCTGCTCACCCAGGTCACGACGCGGTGAGCGGGATTGGGCTTGACGAGCTCGGACAGAATGTTCGTGTCGAGCAAATAGCGCATCGGGCTATCGACTCATAATTCGATGTCGCGCCCGAAATCGCGAGCGCGATCAAGATCCACCTCGCCGTGTGCTACTGCCTGTGCCAGAGGTGATCGTCTCATGAAATCAACGAGTCCGGACGGGGCCACCAGACGCTCGTAATCCTCCTTGCTGACCACAACGACTGCGTCATGACGTCCTCGCTTGACCTCCTGGGGGTCGTGCGCCAGCGCGCGCCGCACTACTTCCGACAACTGGTTTTTTGCCTTTTCCAATGTCCAGACGCTCACAGGGGCCCCCTAACGCCAGCGTAACCAGCTAGTCTGGCCAGCTATTGCTAATACTACGGCCTGTCTGGCTATTAATCAAGCCCGACGAGCTCGTTGAGGCTCCCTGAAACGAGAATCGCCCCTCAAGGGTTGACGTGCGACAGCAAATCCCGCCGCGTGGAATCGACTCCCGGCAATCGACTCACCTCGAGCGCGTGCTCCACGTCGGCGATGACGTCGTCGATGTGCTCGAGCCCCACTGAAATCCGGATGAGTCCCGGCACTATTCCCACCCGCTGACGTTCTTCCTCCGTCAGCTTGGAGTGCGTCGTGGACGACGGGTGCGTGACGATCGTGCGGGTGTCGCCGAGGTTGGGCGAATGCGACAGCAGCTCGAGTGAATCGATGAAGGCGCGCGCACGATCGAGGCCCCCAGGCAACACGAGCACCACGATACCGCCACCGGCGCTCATCTGCCGCCGGGCGAGATCGAACTGCGGATGGCTCTCAAGGAATGGATAGAGCACGCGCTCGACCTCCGGATGCCCCTCGAAATGCCGCGCGATCGCGAGCGAGTTCGCGCAATGACGCTCCATTCGGAGTGACAACGTCTCGAGACTCTTCGACAACACCCAGGCATTGAACGGCGAGAGCGACGGACCGGTGTGCCGCGTGAAGTAGCGCACTTCCGCGATGAGATCCGCTCGGCCCACGATCGCGCCGCCCAAAGTCCGGCCCTGTCCGTCGATGAACTTTGTGGCCGAATGGATTACGAGGTCGGCGCCGAACCGGATCGGCTGCTGAAGGACGGGAGTGGGGAAGCAGTTGTCCACCACGAACGTGATCGCGCGTCGCTTGCACAATGCGCCAAGCGCCTCCAGGTCGATCAGCTCCAGTCCCGGATTCGACGGCGTCTCGACGAAGAGGATCTTCGTCTCCGGCCGGAGCGCGCTCTCCCACTCGTCCACCGACCTGCTGGCATCCACATAGGTGTGCGTTATCCCCCATTTCGGGTAGATCTTCGTGAAGAGCTGATGGGTAGAGCCGAAAAGAGCGCGCGACGCCACGACGTGATCGCCGCTATTGAGGAGCGGCGAGAGTGTTGCAAACACGGCCGCCATTCCACTCGCGGTGGCGATTCCATCTTCCGCTCCTTCG
>JAHFCS010000500.1 GCA_023249395.1 Gemmatimonadota bacterium | reverse complement strand
CAATCTGATGAGCACGGTCCCCGGACTCCATGTAATTGGAGAGGCAAACTTCTCGGATCACGGCGCCAACAGACTCGGAGCCAGCGCGCTGATGCAGGGATTGGGGGATGGCTACTTCGTTCTTCCGAACACGATCGGGGACTACCTCGCTTCGAGCCGGCTGGCGAAGGTGAATACCGATCACGCCGCATTTCGCGAGGCCGAGTCGAACGTGGCCGCGTTGACTAAGAAGCTGCTTTCAACAAGCGGCACGCGGACCGTTGATTCCTTCCACCGCGAGCTCGGGCAATTGATGTGGAACTACTGCGGGATGTCGCGAAACGAGGCCGGGCTGCGCACTGCATTGTCCCGGATTCCCGAGCTGAGGGAAGAGTTCTGGAAAAGCGTCAACGTTCCGGGGAGTGACGTGGAGCTGAACCAGGCATTGGAGAAAGCGGGGCGGGTCGCGGATTTCTTCGAGCTCGCGGAGCTGATCTGCCTCGACGCGCCGGAGCGGAGAGAATCGTGCGGCGGCCACTTCCGGGAAGAGAGCCAGACGCCCGACGGAGAAGCGCTTCGGGACGACGAACACTTTGCCTATGTCGCTGCCTGGGAATATGCCGGGCGCGATACGAGCCCGATCCTCCACAAGGAGTCGCTCGTCTTCGAGAATGTGAAGCTTTCGCAACGGAGCTACAAATAATGCAATTCAAGCTTCGCGTGTGGCGACAGGCGAGCTCCGAGGCGCGTGGCTCACTCGTTGATTATAAAGTGGCGGACATCAGCGCCGACATGTCCTTCCTCGAGATGCTCGACGTCGTGAACGAGCGTCTGATGGAGAATGGGGAAGTGCCCATCGCCTTCGATCACGACTGCCGAGAGGGGATCTGCGGATCGTGCTCGCTGATGATAAATGGAGCGGCGCACGGTCCGATGAAAGGCACCGCGACATGCCAGGTTCACATGAGAAGCTTCAGCGACGGCCAGACGATCTACATCGAGCCGTGGCGCGCGCGCGCGTTTCCGGTCGTCAAGGATCTCGTGGTGGACAGGAGCGCGCTCGACAGGATCATCCAGGCCGGCGGTTTCATCAGCGCATCCACGGGCGGAGCTCAGGACGCGAATGTGGTTCCCGTCCCGAAGGACGAGGCCGAGGCAGCGATGGACGCCGCTGCCTGTATCGGCTGCGGAGCGTGCGTTGCCGCTTGCCCGAACGCGTCGGCGTCGCTGTTCACGGCGGCAAAGATCAGCCATCTCGGTCATCTCCCCCAGGGGCAGGCGGAGCGCTACCGGCGGGCGCTTTCGATGGTCGAGCAGATGGACCTCGAGAGCTTCGGGAGCTGCAGCCTTTACGGGGAATGCCAGGAGGCGTGTCCGAAGGAAATCAGCATCGACACCATCGCCCGGATGAACAGGGATTTCATCCGCTCAGGCTTCGGCCGGCTGAGCTGAGTTTTCTTCGCCGCGCGACTCCAGCAGCGTTGGACGTCAGCGAATTCGGCGAACTCCCGCGGTCTCCAACCTCTTGCATTTCGCAACTGCTATGGCAGTTCGCGATGCCATCCCGGACTCTTGCATTTTGCATGTACTCCATATGGAAACTGTAATGAATCGATTCGAGGACTTGATCGTCTGTAGCGTGTAGAGACGGAGCCAGTTGCACGAATCGTCGGGCTGTTCGATCGAAACAAATGCGTGGCCCCGTTCGTGCCATATGCAGTCGTGCTGGTGCTGCCCATCGAGTGTTGTTGCAAGCTGAATCGAAGTTCGTCCGATTGGTAGCAGATGTAACGCGGTACTGAAAAAAACCGATTTGTTCGCTCCTCCCATGTGGAGGTCGCGACAAAGGCAAACTCGCCGAAAGGCGGGGACGCAAAGCCACGAGGCTAAAGCGGACGCGAATGCGCCGGCCAGGCCAGTCGGGTTACCGAACGATTCACAGGAGGAGTCGAATGCTGTCGTACACCCCAGGAAGTCGGCCGTCATTCGCCAGCTTCACCCGCATTGTCCTCGCAGCCGGAGTCGGACTCACGTTCTCTGCCTGCAGCGATGCAGTCGCTCCCACCGCGTCGTCAATAGCACCCCCGGTCTCAGTCTCGCGCTCGCAGAAGATCAAGGACGAGTACATCGTCGTCTTCAGGTCGAGCGTTCAGGACGTCGAAGGCAAGGCGTTGGGACTGTCGAAGTCCCGCGGGATCTCGCCGCGCAACTTCTACCGAAACTCCGTCAAGGGCTTTTCCGCCCACATGACGGCCGAGGCGGCTGAAGAGCTCTCCACTTATCCGAGCGTTGCGTACGTCGAGCAGGACGGCGTCGTAAGCATTACCGACACTGAGACCTCCTGGTCCTGGGGACTCGACCGAATCGACCAGGCGTTACTCCCGCTCAGCCGCACCTATACATGGTCGGCAACCGGCGCGGGCGTCAACGTCTACATCATAGATACCGGAATCCGCACCACGCACGCCCAGTTCCAGGGCCGCGCATTCGGGGCGTTCACCACGTATAACGATGGCTATGGAGCGCAGGGTTGCCACTGGCACGGAACCCACGTTGCCGGCACAGTCGGAGGGTATCAGGTTGGCGTCGCGAAGAGTGTAAAGCTTTACTCGGTTCGAGTTCTGGACTGCTCCGGAAACGGAACTGACAGCGACGTGATCGCCGGAAT
>JAHFCS010000499.1 GCA_023249395.1 Gemmatimonadota bacterium | reverse complement strand
AAACTCGGCCTACCGCTGAGCACGACGATCAACTCCTCGTCGCCGTAGTGGAAGTGATACGGGTATGCGGCCTCACCGGCCTTCAGCTCCCATATGCTCGCGCCGATTCGCTGCGCGCCGGCTTGCTTGCCGACGTACGCGCGCCGCTCACAGAATCCCGGATGATTGCGCTTCTCGTCCCACTGCGGATCAAAAATGTTCGGCATGTCGCCTCCTGCCTTGAAACGGAATGAACGCGAATTGAAAGCGGGCCAGCCAGGACTCGAACCTGGAATCCCCGGTTTTGGAGACCGGTGCCTTAGCCAGTTTGGCCACTGGCCCGTAAGGCGAGCAGTCTAGTGACACGACCAATCACACCATGGGATTAAGGTGGGACAGTTTCCAAATAGGCCGTGGTGCGGGATTGCGCCGCTAAACCTGATGGCAATGTACACGCGCCCGGCGGGCTTATGTACGCGGAGCGAGCTCCAATTTGCGGTATTACGGCGGTCGCCACAGATAGGGTCAGCGAATGGAACCCTTCTCGGCGACTCTGGCGGACGTGATTTCCAAGGTTCTCGAAACCAGCCCGAATCCCACCGCCGCGCCGTACCTCACGGCGCGCGAGCGTCTTGCTGAGGCTTCGAAAGTTGACGCAATCGTCTCGCGATTTGCTGACGCCGAGCTTGATGTCCATGATCGCTCGAACGGCGTCGGAAGGTTTGCACTGAAGAGCATGACTCCGCCCCTTCATCGCTCGCTAGGCAAGAGACTCGCGGAGGCTGATGACCAGACGATCGAAACGGTTCGCATTTCGATTCAGTGGGCCCTTGCCGTCGGTTACTCAGCCACGATCGACGCGGAAGAAGCAAATCTCAATGCGGACTCGAAGATTGAATTTCGTAGTGATCGCTCGCAGGCTGACATCTGGAGCTTCTGGGTGACTCACTTCAACTCAGGACTGGTGAGCGCATTCTTGCCGAAGGAGTACATCTCCAACGTGCGGCATATCGGTGGTGACGCGCTCCATCACGAGCTTCGTGCGGCAGGCGTCGCTCCGCGCTTTCGCTCCGGACGGATCAGATACATCGGGATGCTGTACGCGGAAATCGGACTTCTCCTCCGGATGAGTCAAACCGACGCGATCTCCGATGCCAGTTTCGAACAAAAGGGAGGTCTCCAGCTCACGAACAGCTGGCCAGCCGAGGAGTTCGGACTTGTCTGAGTGCGGACGTTTCTATCGGTGGGACCGATCCAATGGCGCGTGACACCACTCGAATAGTCGTGATCTGCCTGGCCGTCGCGGCTGCACTGATATTCGCTGGGGTCGCGAAGACCGAGCTCGACTACGTCTCTGCCCACCCGTACGCGTTCGGTCCAGCGAAAGTCATCGCCTGGGGCGCTGGCGCTGAAGTGCTGATTTCGCTTGCGGTCGGACTGCTCGCCTGGTCGTATGGCGAACGGCGCTAGGTCAAGCCGCTTCTGCGCTCTTGCCGCAAACCAGACAATGCACTTTGCCATCCCAATCCTCGGCAACCTTGATCGGCTCCGATGGATGGCATTCAAAATCAACCCGCCGCATGTCGTTCGGCTCGTCTCCGAGTGATTCGACCCGCTCGCCTGGCGTGTACTCCACGGAGATGAAATCGCTCTGTTCGAGATCCTCGACGAAATCTTGGAGCATCGGATCCATGATCCTCGACGCAGCCTCGGACTGCGCAAACTCAAGCTGATCCTGTGTAAACCAACTATCCGGCTCGCTTGCGACGTTGCAATATGGGCAGTGGTACGCCGACACTGTTTCAGCGTCCGATGAATCTTCCTCGCCCTGAATCCATTTGAACTCGCGTTCGCAAGTCGGACACTCGCGCCTCAGGAAACCATCGCTATCGATCGGCATCGATATCGAAATCTCGACGACATCTTCGTTCTCACTCATCACACCAATCCTCACTTTTCGCGCCATGGTCGAATGCCAAGGCTGTTCCTATGTGACACCGGCCGAATTCACTCGGCACCGGTTGATTCGATTAAACATCGCGCATCGGCGGGAACATATGTTCGAAAGCCAAGAACCGGCCGCGACGCCACGTGCAGCTATCGGTTGATGCGGAAGCACCGCCACCAACTCAGATCGGCCTTTACCGATACCTGGAACGCATCCTCGGCATTTCGTAGCGCGGACAGCTCGTCCGCAATCTCGGGCGAGTGAATCTCCGAATCCTTCTGAATAGGCGGCTCGTTCCACGAACGGCGAACAATTCCACCCGCGATCTTCCGAGTTTCCAAAACCAAATCTGCGTATGCCTTGGCGACATCCTTTGACCGCTCATTCTTCACAAGCGCTTCCGACTTCGCGAGCCGCGCCTGGACATCACCCATGGCCGTCGTTATTCGCACCCGCTCACTGGCAGGGTTGTTCGAATCCCTCCGGCGAACCGCGAAGGCAAATTCCTTGTACTCGACGATGACTTCCCAGGCTTGCGCGTAGAGCTCTCGCCGCCGCGCCCGATCTGCTCGATAGCCGTTCACCCAGATCGCAAGCGCGGCGATCAGGACTGATGCAACGGTCACCACGAACTTGACCGTGTCGCTCACTTCTGCACCATGCTGAGCCGCTTGTTGTGCGGCGACGACCGCGTCAATCATCCAGCATCGTCTGGCTTCGGCCC
>JAHFCS010000498.1 GCA_023249395.1 Gemmatimonadota bacterium | reverse complement strand
GAGCACGCCAAGGATCGCCAGTGTGAGCAGCAATTCCGCGAGCGTAGCGCCCCGGCGAACGAATGTCACGAGCGGCTCCCGAACGAGTCGCCTGTGATATACGTTCTCGCGGAGACGGGTGCGTCATCGCGACGTTGCGTGCAGCATCGTTTCACCGCGCCCGGTGTGCGCGCCCAAACTCCGGAGATCGCAAATGCCACATGTCCTCCGTGCACGTCACCTCGTGCTGCTTGCCGCCGCCACCGCGGCGATCGCGGGATGCATCAGGAATCCCGTGTCCGAAGCTCGCCAGGCGCAGCAGATGAACGACATCTCCGACGCGCTGAACGACCTGCGGACGGACAATGCCGCGCTTGCCGCAGCACTGGATTCGATACGCATCGTTCTCGCCAAGCAGGACACCACGAACGCGCGCATGGCGAACGTGACCGGCGTCGTCGTGGCGAAGTGAGTGCGCGTTGCGATTCCTCGCGCTCGGTGATTCCTATACAATCGGCGAGAAAGTCAACTCGGCATCGCGCTGGCCGGTGCAGCTGGCCAGGGCGCTGCGCGCGAAGCAGCTCGACGTCGCCGATCCGGACATCATCGCGCGCACCGGCTGGACGACCGACGAGCTCGCGGCCGGCATCGAGGCGGCGGCGCCGGCCGGTCCGTATGAACTCGTCAGCCTGCTGATCGGCGTCAACAACCAGTTTCGCGGGCGCGACGCCGAGAAATATCGCGCGGAGTTCAAGTCGCTCCTCGCGCAGGCCGTGGAGTTCGCCGGCGGGAAGCCGGGCCGCGTGGTGGTGCTCTCGATTCCCGACTGGGGCGTGACGCCGTTCGCCACGCTCCGGGATCGCGCGAAGATCGCGACCGAAATCGACCACTTCAACGCCATCGGCCGCGCCGAGACGCTCAGCGCGAACGCACGCTGGGTGGACGTGACGCCGGCGTCGCGGGAGGAGCACGCCGGATGGTACGGCCCCGACGGGCTGCATCCCTCGGCGGCGCAGTACGCCCGCTGGACCGAGCTCGCGTTCGATGCGGCAGCGGCGGCGCTGATGCACTGAACAACGGCCTCGGTTTCGAGCGGCGGGACCTGCCTGACGGTCCCGGTTCCAAAGCTGTCAGGCCGTTCTCACTCTGGTATATTCGATCTGTCGATTCCTGCCGAGGACTGCGTGCACATCTCGATTGAATACTGCACCGCTTGAAAGTACGAACCCCGTGCCGTCGGTCTGGCGGCTGCGATTCGTGAGCACTATCCCAATGCCGATATCGCGATGAATCCGTCCGGAGGCGGCCGGTTCGAGGTCATGCTCGACGGCACGCCGATCTTCGAGAAGTCGATACTGGGCCGTCACGCCCAGCCGGGTGAAATACTCGGCCTCATCGAGAAGGCGCTCTCCAAGTGAGAATCGCGATCACGACCGGCGGCGGCGACGCTCCCGGACTCAACGCCGTCATCCGCGCCGCCGTGCTGACCGCGATCGATCGCGGCTGGCACGTGCTCGGCGTCAAGAAGGGGTACGCCGGGCTGCTCGGCGACGACGAAGTCATTCCGCTCACGCGGGACGAGGTGCGCGGGATCGGACACCTCGGCGGCACGATCCTGCGCACGACGAACCGCGGGAATCCGTTCTCGTACCCCGTGCGGCAGCCGGATGGCAGCGTGCTCGAGGTCGACCGGTCTGACGAACTGCTCGAGAACGCGCGCAACCTCGGGATCAACGCGCTCATCTCGATCGGCGGCGACGGATCGCTGGCGATCGCGCAGAAGCTCGCGCAGAAGGGGCTGCGCGTGGTGTGCGTGCCGAAGACCATCGACAACGACGTCAGCGGCACGCTCAGCACGTTCGGCTTCGACACGGCCGTGAACACCGCGATGGAGGCGATCGACAAGCTCCATACGACCGCGGAGAGTCATGACCGCGTGATCATCATGGAAGTGATGGGACGCCATGCCGGATTCATCGCGCTGCATTCAGGAGTGGCCGGCGCCGCGCACGTGATTCTCATTCCCGAGATTCCCTACGATCTCGCCCGCGTGTGCGAAGCGATCGTGACGCGCGAAAAGCGCGGTCGTTTTTTCGACGTCGTCGTAGCGGCTGAGGGGGCGTTCCCCAAGGGAGGCATCGAGTCGGTGATGGGCGGATCGCTTCCGGGGCAGGCGACACGGATCGGAGGGATCGCCGAGCGCCTCTCCGGGCAGATTCAGGAGAAGACCGGGAAGGAATGCCGCTCGCTCGTGCTCGGACATTTGCAGCGGGGCGGAATGCCCACGGGGTACGACAGGCTGCTGGCGACGCGGTTCGGGGGGGCGGCGGTGCAGGCCGTAGAGGACGCGAAGTGGGGGCACATGGTGGCGCTGCAGTCACCGAACATTGTGACGATACCGATCGAGGACGCGTTGAGGGCTCCGAAGAAGGTGGACTTGGGGCATGACCTCATGAGGACGGCGCGGAGGCTGGGCATCAGTTTTGGGGACTGACTCAATGCAGAATGCAGAATGCAGAATGCAGAATGCAGAAGCGGAATGCGGGAGAAGAGATGAGCGATGAGATTCGACCAGTATCTCTTCTCCCGGATCCCGAACCCACACTCGCTCCCCGGGGTCTGAACCCGATGCCGGTTGGCGGGTACTACGATTCAAGCCACATATGCGTATGATTGTGGCG
>JAHFCS010000497.1 GCA_023249395.1 Gemmatimonadota bacterium | reverse complement strand
ATCTCCGACGCCATGGTCAATACGGTCTCGGACACGCGCTACCACACGAAATTCGTCAGCGGCAAGCTGAAGCAATACAAGCTCAACGTCGCGAGCTCCGACAAGACCATGGTGCATTTCGACCTGGGCCAGCTCGCCGAGGCGACGCAGAATCACGTCGGCGGGACCATGCGGGCGAAGCGCGGCAGCGGCCTGATCTTCGTGAACTGCATGGAAAAGCTCACGATGAACGCGCCGCGCGAGACGCTGCGCGTGCGTCTCACCGCCGCGCTCGATGCCGGGATCGACGGCATCACGCTCTCCGCCGGCCTGCATCTCGG
The DNA here is from genome assembly GCA_023249395.1 of Gemmatimonadota bacterium. Lineage (GTDB taxonomy): Bacteria > Gemmatimonadota > Gemmatimonadetes > Gemmatimonadales > Gemmatimonadaceae > UBA4720. The sequence goes on along the minus strand of JAHFCS010000497.1, from coordinate 2,344 downwards.
CACGCTGGCGCTGATCGCGGATCATCCGCGCTTCCGCGACGCCAAGTTCGGCATCATCGTTTCATCGCTGCGCGCGCTGCAGCTGTTCCTGCGCAAGAACGCCCGGCTCGGGCGGCTGCCCGATTACGTCATCGTGGAGGGGCCGCTCGCCGGCGGGCACCTCGGCTTCGGCATCGACGACTGGAGAACAGCCGACCTGCGCGCGATCGTGGCCGAGATCCAGCAATACTTCCAGGCCGAGAAGCTGGACATCCCGCTGATTCCGGCGGGCGGCATATTCACCGGCAGCGACGCGGTGTCCTACCTCGAGAGCGGTGCCGCGGCGGTGCAGGTGGCGACGCGCTTCACCGCGACGCGCGAGTGCGGCCTGCCCGACAAGGTGAAGCAGGAGTACTTCAAGGCGAAAGAGGAAGACGTCGAGGTCAACATGATCTCGCCGACCGGCTACCCGATGCGCATGCTGAAAAACAGCCCGACGATCGGCGCGGGCAACCGGCCCAACTGCGAGGCCTACGGCTACCTGCTCGACGCCTCGGGCAACTGCGGCTACATCACCGCCTACAACCGCGAAGTCGCGGCGCACCCGAACGCAAAGAAGGTCTCGGTGATGGACAAGACCTGCCTGTGCACCGCGATGCGCAACTTCGACTGCTGGACCTGCGGGCACAACGTTTACCGGATCAAGGACACCACGCGGCGACTGGCGGATGGCAGCTATCAGCTACTGACCGCGGAGCACGTGTTCAACGACTACCGCTACAGCGTGGACAACAAGATTGCGCTGCCGCCGATCCAGGAGTGAAGAAGAGGGGACAACCACCCCGGCGCTTCCCGCCACCCCTCCTAGACTAGGAGGGGAGTCAATCCACGACCCACAACCCACAACCCACTGTCTTATGAATGGACAGGATTAACACGATTTACACGATTGGGGCAAAACCCCATCCGCGATCCGCGAGTCACGACTCTTAGGTGGAGTGCGGCAGGCTCGTCTTCCAGGACGCGTTACTTCAATCCCGGCAGCAGCACGACGATGCCGCTGGCGAAGATCTCGACAGCTACCGCAGCGAGCAGCAATCCCATCAACCGCATTGCGATGTTGATGCCGGTCTTCCCGAGCAGGGTGCTGACGGGGGTCGCGACCCGCAGCGCAATCCACGTGACGAGCGCGACGAGCAGGGCGCACGCGATGAGCGCGGCGAGGTGGGCTGCCGAGGACCGGGCGGTGGCGTAGATGATGATGGTCGAGATGGCGCCGGGCCCGGATAGCAGGGGTATCGCGAGCGGCACCACGGCGATGCGTTCCTTGTCCTCGGCTTCCTTCGCTTCGTCCGGAGTCTGCTTCTCCTTGCTCTGCTCTCCATGCATCATCGAGATGGCAAGCAGCAGGATCAGGATCGCGCCGCCGACCTTGAAGGAAGCGATCGTGATGCCGAAGAGGGCGAGCAGCGACTGGCCGCCGACGGCCGCGGCGATCAGCACGACGGCAACCGAAATGCTGGCGATTCGGGCGATGTGTTTCTTTTCAGGCTCGTTGTTGTTCGCGGTCATGGTCGCGAACAAGGGCACGGCGCCAACCGGGTTGACGATGACGAGCAGCGCCAGAAAAATCTTCGCGTATTCGGACCAGTCGAGCATGCCGTGAGTCTACTCTCCACGGAAATCCACGAGAGCAGAACTCATAAAAACAACAATATAATTATATAGTTACGACAGTTTTCCCTCGAGGAAACATAATCAGTGGGGTGAGAGTAAGATTTTCGCCACGCGACCAAGTGACTTCGACCTGACTTAACTAATAGCAAGGGACATGGGACAAGGCACAAGGGAAAAGGGTCGATCCACAACCCACAACCCACAACCCACTGTCTTATGAATAGACAGGATTAACACGATTAACACGATTAGGGCAAAAGCCCACCCACGATCCGCGAGCCACGCGAAGTCAGGAGGAGGATCTGATTAAACGCATTGGCCGGTTGATCGGCTTTGCCGTGCTGGCCGTGTGCGCTGCCGGCGCTGCGTATGGCGCGGACTATCCTTCGCGCCCGGTGCGGATGATCGTGCCGTGGGTGGCCGGGGGCGGCACGGACATCCTGGCGCGCATCATCTCCGTGAAGCTCACGGAAAATCTCGGCCAGCCGATCATCATCGACAATCGTCCCGGGGTGAACGGCGTTATCGGATCGGCGCTCGCGGCGAAGGCGACGCCCGACGGGCACACGATGATCCTCGAAGCCGTGGAGCACGTGATCAACGCCAGCACCTACGCGAAGCTGCCGTACGACACGCTCGGGGATTTTGCGCCGGTCGGCATGGTGGCCGGGCATTCTCTGGTGCTGGT
>JAHFCS010000043.1 GCA_023249395.1 Gemmatimonadota bacterium | reverse complement strand
GCCAGTTGAGGATCTCGTCCGCCCGTGGGTAGCTGATTCCTAAGTCCCGCTCGTCCCTCTGGACTTCGATGAGATCGGCCGACGCGTGCTTGTCCACGATCACGTCGGGGACGCCCAGATACCTCGCCAGCGCCCACACCTGTGTCTTGAACAGATCACCGAGCGGATTGATCGGAGGTGAATCGTCCGCGTGCCAGGTGAAGTAGCCGAGCAGGCGTTCGGTCTTGTTGCCAGTCCCTATTGGCAATGCGCGATTTTTCGCGGCGAGATCGAAGAGCGCGATCATCCGCAGCCGCGCCATGACGTTGCCCCGCCGCGCGGGATCTGCGTCGGGCTCGTTGGTGAGATATCCGTCCACCGCCGCAGAGATGTCCACCGTTCGGCCCTCGATTCCCAGCGCATCGATCACCATCTGCGCGTGCTCGAGCGAGTCGGGACTCGACGTGCGATAGGGAAGGCGGAGTCCGTGCACGTTCGATGGCCCGAGCGCTCGCGCGGCGAGAAACGCAGTAACGGCAGAGTCCACTCCGCCTGAGATCCCGATCACGCCTTTCTCGAAGCCGCGGAGGCGGAACTCTTCGCGCAGGAAGGTGACGAGCCAGTCGGCTGTCAGCGCCGGATCAATCTCGAGACTTGGCGGGCCAAGGACGCCGAGTGGCGCGGCGATCACCTCGACGCCCCTGCGCTTTCCCTTGATTCGGGATGCGGACTTGCGGGCGGCCGGGGCCGGCTCGCTTCCGTTCTTCGACGCCGGATCGTAGTCGAGCGGAATCGGCTCGTTCGTCTGCACCTTGCCGATGGTGCGAACGAGGTGCGGGAGCATCGTCTGGAGATCGGTGAGCAGCGGCAGCTCGACCCTCGCCCTCGTCAAATCCGATGTGTCGAGCGTAACGGTCAGGATCGCTTCCTCCCAGAGCGGCGCCCGAAGCTTCACGTCGCCCTTGGGTCCGGCGACCATCGAGCCGCCCGAGAATACTTTTCCTCCCTCGCTTCCGACGAGCTGCACCAGCGCGACGAACACTCCGTGCTCCGAGGAAATGTCGCGGGCGAGTCGCTCCCACCGCTCGATCGTGCCCGGGCCGGGCCTGTCGTCCTTGCGCGGAACCACCCCGCGCGCCGGAGACGCCGAAGCGATGAAAATCACCTGCGCGCCATCGAGCGCCGCGATCGTTCCGGAGAGGCTGTGCCATGCGTCCTCGCAGACGAGCATCGCCGCCCGGCCCCAGCTCGTGTCGAACGCCCGGATCTCGAAGCCGCGGTCGACGAATCGCTCCTCGTCGAACAGTCCGTACGTCGGCAGAAAGACTTTACGATGGACGTGACGCACGATCGGTGCGTCGCCTCCCAGCGTCACATAGAGCGCGCTATTATAGATTGAATTGTTCCAGACCTCGTAGAAGCCAAGTCCGACATCCATCGGAGCGAGTGACGGTACGGCGGCGCGGTACTTCTCGTCGAGATCGCGGACCAGGGTGCCGGCGCTTACGGCTTGATCGCGTACGCCGCCCTCGAGGAAGTAGCCGCTGACTGCCGTTTCGGGTAGAAACGCTACCTGGGGCCGTGGCTCGAGAGAGTCGAGCTGCGCGAAGATCTCGCCGAGATGCGCGAGATTCCCGGCGTAGTCGCCCTTTCGCGGCTTGAACTGTACGATTGCCAGGTGCACCGATTGACGCATTACAATGAAGTTGCCATGACCACCCGGCGCGGGCAACGGGCGCTCGTCCTCGCGGTCACCGTTGTGATGCTGGTGCCGGCACGGACGCCGGCGCAGTCGCCTGAATCCGAAGCGTGGCGAATCATCCAGCCGGCCCAGGCGTCGCAGATTCTCGCGCGCGACGGCTCGCTGATCGGCGAGGTAGGCACTCAGCTCCGCACCAGCGTCTCTCTCAACTCACTCCCCAGATACGTCGGCCAGGCGTTCATCGCCGTGGAAGACCACCGCTTCTACCAGCATGACGGCGTCGATGTGATCGGCATTGCGGGCGCGATCAAAGGCAAGATCATGGGCGAGCAGCGCGGCGGCGCGAGCACAATCACCCAGCAGCTCGTCGGCAACATGCATCCCGACATAATCGATCGCCGCGACATGAGCCTCGCCCGCAAGCTCCGCGAGCAGGCGGCGGCGCGCGAGATGGAGAAGCATTACACCAAGGCACAGATCCTCGAAGCGTATCTCAACCAGATCGGCTTTGCGCATGGATGGTACGGAATCGAGAGTGCGGCGCGCCATTATTTCGGAAAGAGCGCGTCGAAGCTGACGCTCGCCGAAGCGGCGACGCTCGCGGCAATGCCGAAGGGTCCCGAGAACTACGAGCCCGTGAAGTACCCCGAGCGCGCACGCGAGCGGCGCAACACCGTCCTCGCGCTGATGGAGCAGCAGGGATACATCACGCATGCCCAGTCGGTGGCGGCGCAGACGAGCCGTGTCGTAACAGCGGCTAACTATGGCATGTCCGCGGTCGCCCCGTATTTCGTTGACGTTGTAAAAGTCCAGGCGCAGCGCGCGGGAGCGCGCCTGAGCGAGGGCGGATATCGTGTCTACACCTCTCTCGATCCTTTGCTGCAGCACGCAGCCGTGCAGTCGCTGGCTGAGGGAGGCGCAGATGTAGAGGCGCGTGCAGGCTACAGCCATGCGGCGTTCACCGGAGGCAGTGACTCCGATTACCTGCAGGGACTGGTCGTCGCGATCGATCCGACCTCCGGCGATGTACGCGCGCTCGTGGGCGGGCGCGACTACAAGGCATCGCGGTTCGACCGCGCGGTAGACGGCATGCGGCAGCCCGGGTCGTCATTCAAGCCGATCGTCTACGCGGCGGCGATCGCCGACAGCATCGCACCCAACTCGATTGTCGGCGACACCGCGATAGCCATCCAGCTCCCCAACGGGACCATTTACCGCCCCGACAACTCGGATCACTAATACCTCGGCGCCATCACCCTCAGGGAGGCGCTCGCAAAATCACGGAACGTCGTGGCCGTTCAGCTCGGGCAGCAGATCGGGATGGACTCGATCGTCGCGCTCGCCCGGCGGATGGGAATCTCTTCGCCGATCGCGCCTTATCCGTCGAGCGCCATCGGTGCTTCGGTGGTGCAGCCCCTCGATCTCATCGCGGCGTACACCACCTTCGCGAACCTTGGCACGCCGGTCGAGCCGCGTTTCATCTATCGCATCGAGGACCGGAACGGGCGAACGACCTACACCGGAGCGATCCGCGCGCTTCCGCCGGCGCTCGACCAGCGGACGGCCTTCGTCGTTCGCGACATGATGCGCGATGTGGTCGAGCGCGGGACCGCGACATCCATCAGGCAGTACCTGCCGTCGAGCATCCCGGTCGCCGGAAAGACCGGAACCACCAACGACAATACCGATGTCTGGTTCATCGGCCTCACACCCGACATGGTCGCCGGAGTGTGGCTTGGATTCGACAAGCCGAAGTCCATCACGCCCGGCGCCGCGGGCGGCTCGCTCGCCGCGCCGATCTGGGGAAAGATGATGTCGCGCTACTACGCGCTATCGAAACCGCCGGCGACCACATGGACGCCGCCAATCGGCGTGATTCCCGGCGAGCTCGACCGCGCAACCGGGCAGCTGGCGACGATCGCGACCCCCACGGATCGGAGGTACATCGAGTACTTCGTGGAGGGGACAGAGCCGGAACCATTGCGCGCCGACCCCTGGAAGATATTCCAGTGGGGGCCAATCGGCCGGTAACGTTTTACTATGCAGCTCCCGCAATCTCGAGTGGCTTGACCTGCGTCACCGTCTCTGCCGGGACCAAAGCAATATCCAGCACCTCTCGCAGCGTCTCCACCGGGTGGAAGCTCAGAACACTCCTCACTTCTTCCGGAACATCCTCGATATCCGCCTCGTTCGCCTTGGGAATGATGATCGTCTTGATCCCCGCGCGGTGAGCGCCAAGCACCTTCTCCTTCAATCCGCCGATCGGTAGCACTCGGCCGCGAAGAGTGATCTCACCGGTCATCGCAACGTCGCCGCGCACCGGCCGCTCCGACATCTCCGACACGAGAGCGGTTGCAATCGCGATTCCCGCCGACGGACCGTCCTTCGGAATCGCTCCCGCCGGAACGTGGATGTGCGCTTCGATCGCGCCGAGGCGATCCTTCGGAATCCCGAGATCGGCCGCGTTGTTGGTCGCGTACGTGAACGCCGCACGCGCCGACTCTTTCATAACGTCGCCGAGCTGCCCAGTGAGAATCAGCGACACCGGGCCGCCTGCGCCGGGCTGCTCGGTGTCGGTTCCACGACTGCCGTAGTAGCGCCGAATCGAGGCCTCGACGAACATGATGTCGCCGCCCATCGGCGTGTAGTACATGCCCGTCGCAATTCCGACTTCGTTCGCTTCCTGCGCCCGCTCCGGGTGAACCTTCGGCCGGCCGAGCAGCTCACGCACCTCCTCGGCGGTTATAGTCTCGTCCACGATCGGTCCCGTCTCGCCCATCGCGATCTTCCGCGCGACCTTCCGCGCAACCGCGCCGAGCTGGCGCTCGAGCTGCCGCACTCCACTCTCGCGAGTGTAGTTCGACACGACGCTCATTACCGCGTCGTCGGTGAAGCTCACCCCTCTGTTGCCAAGACCCGACTCCTCGAGCTGCCGCGGAATCAGATACTTCTTCGCAATCTCCGCCTTCTCCCTTTCCGTGTAACCGGCGAAGTCCACGACCTCCATTCGGTCGAGCAGCGGACCCGGAATGTTCTGAACGAAATTCGCTGTCGCGATGAAAAGCACCTCGCTCAAATCGAACGGCACTCCGAGATAGTGATCGGTGAAGGTGTCGTTCTGCGCCGGATCGAGGACCTCGAGCAGCGCCGCCGACGGATCGCCCTGGAATGAAACTCCGAGCTTGTCCACTTCGTCGAGGAGGAACACCGGATTCTTCGTACCCGCCTGCTTCATTCCCTGGATGATCCGGCCGGGCATCGCACCGACGTACGTGCGGCGGTGTCCGCGGATGTCGGCCTCGTCGCGCGCGCCGCCGAGCGACACACGTACATACTCGCGGCCAAGCGCCCGCGCGATCGATTTTGCAATGGACGTCTTTCCGACGCCCGGCGGTCCAATGAAGATGAGAATCGGACCCTTCGCCATCGCGCGCGCCTTCGCTTCCTTCTTGTCGGTGATCGGGCGATCCTCGTCCTCGGGAAAAACGAGCGACGGCGTTGCGTCATCCTTCTCGGCGCGAAGCTTCGATGCGGGAAGCTCTCCCTGGCTCTCGACTTCCTCGGCAAGCTGCTGTGCGCGCAGCTGGCGAACCGCGAGAAACTCCAGCACGCGATCCTTCACGTCGGTCAGACCGTAATGATCCTCCTCGAGCACCTTCGCCGCGTGACTCAAGTCGAGCTGGTCGTCGGAGCGGTTGTTCCACGGCAGCTCAGCGATCCATTCCAGGTACGTGCGAATCACCTGTGCTTCCATTGATTCGCGACCGGCGCGCTCCAGCCGCCCGAGCTCGCGCTCGACTTCGGCGCGCGCCTCCTTGGGAAGCTCGAGAGCGTTGAGCTTGTCGCGGAGATCGGTCATCTCCTTCGACTGGTCGTCATCACCGAGCTCCTTCTGGATCGCCTTCATCTGCTCGCGGAGATACATCTCCCGCTGACGCTCGCCGAGCTCTTCCTGCACCTGGGACTTGATGTCTTCCTGCGCCTCGAGAAGACCGACCTGCCGCTGGACGTGGACGAGCACGCGCCGCAGACGTTCCTCGACGTTGAGAGTCTCCAGCAATCCCTGCTTTTCCGGAACCGGAAGCTCGATGTAGCCTGCCACGAGGTCAGCGAACTTGCCGGGCTCGGTGACTGCATCGAGGACCTGGTGCACGACCTCCTCGGGTAGACCGCGGCGCTCTCCGAGCTCGGCAGCGCGCTCGCGCGTCTCCTTCTGAAGAGCGGTGAAGGCCGGGTCGTTTTCATCCACCGGACTCATCTCTTCCGCCGGCACAATTACGGCACTCAGGTAACCTTCGGTCGTCGAGTACTGGAGTGCCGTCGCCCGCTGCTCGCCCTGTAGCAGCAGCTGGACCCCGCCAAGCCCGCGCTGGATCTGCCCGATGCGCGCAATGACGCCCATCGAGTAGAGTATGTCGGGACTCGGCTCGTCGGTGTTGTCACGCTGGGCGACTGCAAAAACGAGCCTGTCGCCCTTGAGCGCGGATTCAATGGCGCGAAGCGTCCCGGGACGTCCGGCGGCGATCGGAGCCGTCAGGCCGGGAAAGATTACTGTTCCACGAAGTGGCAGAACCGGTATAGTTTGACGCTGTCCCATGAATTCTTCCGTAGTGATTAAATCGAGTGCTGTCTGAGTACTACTGTAGGGACGAGGTATACTGCATCTTTCGAGCGAATGATTTACGCCAGGGGGGCATGATTCGCAAATTGTGTCTGCCGGGATGACTCGCGTATTATGCCATTAAGACCCGACGACGAGCTTGGCGCCCATGTGGCCACCGTTCTCGCCCCCAACTACGAGTTGGACGGGGAGATCGGTCGCGGCGGCATGGGAATCGTATATGTCGCCAAGGACAGGCGTCTCAAGCGCAATGTAGCGGTAAAGCTGCTGCCTCCGGAGCTCGCTTTTCGCTCCGACATCCGCTCGCGGTTCCTGCGAGAGGCGGAGACGGCCGCACAGCTCAGCCATCCGAACATCGTTCCGATCTACACGGTCGAGGAGCGCGACAACCTCGTTTACTTCATCATGGCGTTCATCGCCGGCGACAATCTCGCCAGGCGTCTTCAGGATGAGGGTGCGATGGAGCCGGGCGAGGTGCGGCGGATTCTTCGCGAGGTGGCCGATGCGCTCGCTTACGCGCACCGCCGAAACGTCGTGCACCGCGACATCAAGCCCGACAACATCCTGCTCGACGCCGACAGCGGACGCGCGATGGTCACCGACTTCGGCATCGCCCGCGCGCTCTCGGACAAGAACGACTCCCGGCTGACGGCGACGGGCATGGCAATCGGGACGCCTGCCTACATGTCTCCTGAGCAATCCGCCGGCGAGGCTGACATCGATGGGCGGAGTGATCTGTATTCGCTCGGCGTCGTCGGATACCAGATGGCGAGCGGCGAGCTGCCGTTCAATGCGCCGAATACGCCGTCGATGCTCGTCAAGCATCTGTCCGAGATGCCCGTGCCGGTCGATCGCCATCGCGTCGATCTGCCGGCGGATCTGACACGCATCATCATGACGCTCCTCGAGAAGGATCCCGCCAACCGATTCCCCGACGCGCAGTCTCTCGTCGTTGCGCTGAGCGGCGGAGAGATCCCCGTGCGGACGCTGGGCAGCCACATGCCGACGCTCGCCGACGATGGACACCACGCCCGCCCGCTGTCCTCGGTCGGCTCAGGCCGGCCATGGAGTCCGGCGAACACGAGGATGAGCTCGGGCCCGCGGTCGGCGATGGTTCCGTCGCCAGATGACCTCGCGAGATGGGATGCTCCGGCCGTCCGCAGATTCCGGAAGAAGCTCGCTCCATTCATTGCGGTCAATGCCATTCTCGTTCCGCTTTCCATCTTCGGTGACGGGGGCTTCCTCTTCGTTCCGATGTTCTGGTCGATCGCGATGGCGGTCAGCTACTCGAAGCTGTGGCAGGAGGGCTACAACTGGCGCGACGTGTTCAGGCAGCCCCGCGACCGGATGCTGTTCGACGTCGCCGCCGAAACAATCGATGATGCTCGTGCTCTCTTCGACGAGAGCAAGCGCGAGAAAGTGCGCGCCCGTGCCCGCGAACGAGGGCGCATGCTCGGCATGGGCGGACTCTATGTTCCGCCGCTGCCGCAGATACCTGGGAGCCGCTCGGCATCAGGCGGGCGTGGAGGCTCGCGGATGGATCGCTCTCCGCTCCCTGGAGAGACGGCGCCGGTGGCACTTCCCGCCGACAACTCTCAGTACGGATCGGCGCTCAACCAGATCAGGTCCGACCGGGACGAGATTCAGCGCCAGGTGATGTCGATGACGAAGAGCGAGCGCGAGCTCATTCCCGACGTCGGCACATCCGCCGACGCGATCTACAGGAAAGCGATGCAGGTGGCGTCAACGCTCGCCGAGCTGGATCTTCGTGACGCGCGCGACACCCCGGAGTCAATCGAGCGCGAAATCACCGATCTCGAGGCGAGAGCGAATCCGCTCGAGTATCGCGCCAGCGAAGAGAGAGTGCGGCGTCTCGCGTATCTCAAGAGGCAGCGGAGGGTTGTCGCCGATCTGCGGAAGACGCGTGCCGAAGCGGAGACGAAGCTCGAGCACTGCCGCACGCTCCTGCGCAGCATGCGTCTCGAGCTGCTGCGTTATCGCTCCGCCGGGATGTCAGGCACGCCCGCCGGGCTGACGATGGTGACCCAACAGGCCCAGGTGGTGGTAAAAGAGATGGGATATCTTTCAGACGCAGCCGCCGAGGTCAACGCGCTTTAGCCGCGACGCGGCATGCGGTCGTCTCGCCATAGCAGCCCCACAGCGATGTACAAACTCCCGCGAACGACATTCGCCGCGATTGCTGCAATGACCATGGCTGCAGCCGGCGGCTGCACTGAGCACGCTGCCCCGCTGAGCGGGCGCGACGTCAGCCCACAGGGCGCGACGAATGCAACGGAGCGAAGCCGCCGGGATTCGGTCGCGGCCGATTCCGCGCAGCGCGCCCGGATAGTTCGTGTTCCCCGTCCGGATACTCTGCGCGGTCTGTACGTCAATCGATGGGCGGCGCTCGGAAAGAAGATGACGCAGCTCATCGATCTCGCGAAAACGACCGAGGTCAATGCTCTCGTGATCGACGTCAAGGACGACCGTGGCTTCGTGCTGTACCAATCGGGCGTCCTGCTGGCGCATGAGATCGCTGCTGACACCACGAAGCCGATGTCGCATGCCAGGGTGCGTGCGCTCCTCGATACGATGATCGCCCACAGGGTCTATCCGATCGCGCGGATCGTCGTGGCGAAGGATCCGCTCCTCGCACGGGCGAAGCTCGCCTGGGCGATCAAGAGAAAGGACAACCTCGAGCCGTGGCTCGACAAGAACGGGAATCCGTGGCTCGACCCTCACCAGCCGGGAGTCTGGCAGTACGCTGCCGACCTCGCGAAAGAAGCGTACGATCTCGGATTCAGCGAGGTGCAGTTCGACTACGTCCGCTTTCCCGACGAGAAACGTCTCGTGTCGGAGACTGTCTATCAGCTCGCCAACGGACGCGTGCGCGCGCAGGTGATCCGCGACCAGCTCGACTTTCTCAACTCGAAGCTTCGCCCGTATTCGATCCCGGTGACGATCGACGTGTTCGGATTGACGGCGACCGACACCACCGATATGGGCATCGGCCAGAAATGGGAGAGGTTCGTGGATCGCGCGGCGGTCGTGCTGCCGATGGTATATCCATCACACTTCGCGCCGGGGACCTATAAGCTCGGCAACCCGAACGCCCATCCGTACGCGACAATCGATCGCGCGCTCAAGGACATGAAGCGCCGCAGCGCGGGCATCGCAGGCGCGGCGAAGATCGTTCCCTGGTACCAGGACTTCACCCTCGGCGCCCCGCACTATTACGCCGAGCAGGTTCGAGCGCAGATGAAGGCCGGATACGACAACGGGTTCCAGAGCTGGATCCTCTGGAACCCGGGAAGCCGTTACACCACCGGCGCGCTCCTGCCTGAAGGCGGAGGCAGCGTCAGCCCGAAATAGCAGGCGGCAGCAGTACAGCTAGTGCTGCTGCTTCTGGCGCTGCTCCATCCGCTCCTTCATCTCGGCGACATTCTTGTCGAAGACCTTCTGCTGATCAGCGGTGAGAATCGCGCGATACTCTGCCCGTGACTTCGTCATCATCTCCATCATCTTGGCGCGAGTTGAATCATCGGGTGGTCCCTGCATCATCCCGCCCGCAGGCATCAGCGCCTGTCGCTCGGCTCTGTACTTCTCCATGATCTTC
>JAHFCS010000496.1:1129-2674 GCA_023249395.1 Gemmatimonadota bacterium | reverse complement strand
CGGGCGATGGTAAGCGCCTTGAGAAAAACCTCGGGCATGATGACCGCGCTGCCGAGGTTGAGAACGAAGCCTCCGTCGTGAAGCGCGGGCAACGCCGCGGCTAACCGCCGGAAATCGCGATGACTCGTGTCGCCGATCGCCGCACCGTTCGCAGCTGGATGCTGGTGAATTATCTCGGCGCCGAGCGCAGCGTGGACGGTGCAGGGAATGCCGAGCCGTCGCGCCGTGAGAAGGATGGACATCTCCGGGTGGGCAAGCGGGAGTTGCTCGAGCGCTCTCGCGACTGCCTCGCCCATGCCCCAGCCCTTACGCATTCCTTCGACGAATGCTTCGTTCATCTCGCGACCGGTTTCTTCGGCCATGCCGAATGTGCCGTCCGTCAGACCCCGTGCGACATCTTCCGACGTAGCGCCAAAGCGCGCGATCTCGTAATCGTGAATCGCGCCGGAGCCGTTCATCGCAATGTGGGTGATGATGCGGCGCTCCATGAGATCGATCAGAAGCGTGGCGACTCCCGTCTTTACCACGTGCCCGCCGATCATGACGACCACCGCACGCCCGTTGTGCGCAGCGGAGACGATGGCGGCGACTACGGCTCGAAAATCACCGGCGACCAGTACGTCGGGAAGGCTCGCGAGAAATGCGGCGAATGAGCGATCGCTGCCGGGGGGTGTGGCGAACTCTTCGGTGCGCACCTTGTTCGGCCGCAGCTCGACGGGCACTGTACGCACCGCCGAGAGGTCGGCTTCGGGAACCGGGGAACGAGAATCGGGTGACCGCCCTTGTGAGGGCGTCAGCTTCCCGGAGTCGTCGGCGCCTGTGCCGTCGCTAGAGCGTAGGATGTCAGAAAGAGGTTGAGGGAGCCGAACGCAAGCTTCGACTTTACCTGCAATACCATGCGCGCCGGGTCGTCGGAGAGCCAGACCTCAGCGCGTCCATCCTCGGAAAAGATACCCTTCGCCTTGATTATCGGCTGGACGACGATGGCGTTGAACGTTCCCGCGGGAACAGTTATCCGCTCCCTTCTGAGCACGCGGATCGTCACCGGGTTGCGATCCGGAATGAAGTACCGGCCGAACTCGTATGTCTCGCCAACCGTCAGGCTGAGTGTCCGGACGAAATAAAGGAACGAGCCGTCATCGAGCGGCTGTTTGACGGTCGGCAGCGTTCTCGTCGGCTTGTCGTTTCTCTCGTTGATGTAAAGTCCACGCTCCGGATAAATCTCGTAGAGCTGCGCACGGTCCTGGGTGCCTTCCTCGAGCTGCTTCACGAATCGAAGCGACGAAAAAGTTTCCGTATCGATCCAGCTCTCCCACACATCATTCACCCTGTAGAAGAATGTCCCGCCACTCACCCAGAAGGCGGTGTGCCAGGTGTCCCGGCCGCGAATCGTCTCGATGCCGCGAACCTCCATGGTGCTGCTGCCGACTTTCAACGAGCCAAGCTTTACGTCGTAGACGAACCGCTCCCCGGGGCCGAAGGGAACGCGCATCGCCTTCTGGATCGCGCGAGTCGCTTGCTACTGGCCGGGTGCGGGCGTGGTTG
>JAHFCS010000496.1:0-1119 GCA_023249395.1 Gemmatimonadota bacterium | reverse complement strand
GCCGACGGGCTCTGAGCGAGGATCGCCGGCGCCGGGATGGACGGGTTAGCGGCTGAAAGCGCGACCGCGACACCGAAAAGTCTAGCAGCCGACGGAATCACGAGCTCGCCCTGCGGCTCCGTCCAGCTTCCGCCTTTGTCCCGGTTGTTTCCGGAGGAACCGGCGGAGCCGGAGTGCCCGGAGTGCCCGGAGTGGTGGCGACGATTTTCCTGCCGCGTGCGCCCCAGCCGAAGCGATACAGGGCCAATCCATCGGCGATCGGGCGAATTCTGCTCTCGCGTACGCGAACATCGTAGCGGGGCGCCAGCGTCACGCGCTCTATCCGCCGCGCAAGCGGAGCGGTGTTCATCAGCAGCTCGACGTTCGCAGCCCAGCCTTCGCCTGTGACGAGGGGCTTTTCGCCAAAGGACTTGATGAGATCACGGAGCAGCGAGATACGGTACAGCCGGTAGCCATTGAACGGGTCTCTTACACCATCGATATCGATGAGGAATCGAAGCACCCACGGCGCGAGTGTCCGCAGGCGGCGTACGGCCGCAGGAGCTTTGGTCTGCTCACGCTCGGTGAGAACGATGTCGGCGCCCCCCTCGAAGCGCTTGACGAGCTCGGGAAGGTGCTCGGGCTGGTCGGTAAAATCTCCCTGCATGACGATCATCGCGTCGCGCCGGGGGTAGCGTGTACGTCGCGAGACGTCACGGCAGAGACGATCCAGCGCGTGCGCGTATCCCTGCCGGGTTTCGCCGTGAAGTACCGTCAGCGGCGCGATCTCGGCATAGGGCTTGAGACGCTCGCGCGTTTCGTCGGTGCTGCCATCGTCATAAACGACGATCTCGTACTCGCGAGAGTACGCCTGGAACACCTTGCGGATGCGCCAGAGCAGGACGCCAATGGTCGGCCCCTCGTTGTACGACGGAATACAGATATACAGCAAGCTGCCTCTGTGGCGTGACTAGTCGGAAGTAGTCCGCAAGATAGGCGCGGACGAACGGTTCTCGCTACCCGAAAGTAGTTGGTAGTACACCGTTTCCGTCTGTTGGGTCATCGCCGCGGCGCCGAACATTTTTGCCCGCGTTCGCGCCGCATCGGCGAGCTTCCGCCGGAGTCCTGAGTCGCGGATCA
>JAHFCS010000495.1 GCA_023249395.1 Gemmatimonadota bacterium | reverse complement strand
AGGCGACCGTGATCGAGAGCTATCACTCGGCGGGCGACGGCGGCGGCGGCTACTTCACGAATGCGGTGACCGAGGTGATTCTCAACGAAGGTGCGCGGATCAGCCACTACAAGCTTCAGAGCGAGAGCACTCGCGCGTTCCACGTCGAGACGATCCAGGCCCGCCAGTCGCGTAGCAGCTACTTCGAGTCGTTCTCATTTGCCACGGGCGGCGACCTTTCGCGCACGAATGTCTACACGGTGCTCGAGGGGGACGCCGCGGAGTGCGTGCTGAACGGCCTCTATCTCGCCGACGGCACTCAGCACGTGGACCACCAGACTTTCGTCGAGCACATCGCGCCTAACTGCCCCAGCCACGAGCTCTACAAGGGCATTCTCGACGGCCACTCGCACGGAGTGTTCAACGGCAAGGTGTTCGTGCACCCGGAAGCGCAGAAGACCGATGGCAAGCAGAGCAACAACAACCTCCTGCTGTCGGCGCACGCGCGTGTGGACACCAAGCCACAGCTCGAGATCTTCGCCGATGACGTGAAGTGCACGCACGGCGCGACTGTCGGCCGGCTGGACGAGACGGCGCTCTTCTATCTGCGCAGCCGCGGCATCGGAATGTCGGTGGCGCGGCAGCTTCTCACGTACGCCTTCGCCGCCGACGTACTGGAGCGCCTCGAGCTTGCTCCGCTGAGGGAAGCGCTCGAGGCGAGGGTGCTCGCGCGCTTTACCGGGACTGCGTGAAGTACAGGTAGGTCGCGACGGCGGCCAGCAGAAGAAGAAGGACGACCATCGGCAACCGGGTGCGACGCTGCTCAGGCCGGTGTCCGCTGCCGAGTATGGGATTGCTGATCGTGGCCCTCTTGCTCAGGATGTCGTCGAGCGGATGACGCTCGACCCGATCGACAATCGACACTCCAAGCGGAAGCTTGGACCGCCTGAATGTCAGCTCGACAGTTCCTATCTCGATGTGGTCACCGTCCTTGAGCTGCTTCGGAGTAGTGACAGCGTGTCCGTTGAGTCGCGTGCCGGTCGCGCCCGAAGTGTGGAGCACGTACTCGCCCGCTTCCGCCCGGACTTCAGCGTGAAACCTCGACACCGACGGCTCGCGGACGACAATTTGACTGGCGGCATCGCGGCCGATGACGAAGCCGGAATCCGACAAAGGATAGGCACGTCGCTCGTATTCGTATATCAGATACGCGGGTGCTTTTTCCTGTTCTGCTGCGCTCGATTCCATCGGATTCGGTGTTTCAGGGTGGCAATCACAGGAAGATATTGCATCTTGTTGCAGGAATCGAACCCCTCAGCGGAGGCTGGACATGCCGACTAAGCTCGAGAAGACGCTCAAGCGCGAGATCGTGATCAACGGAGAGCCGCACATCGCGACCATTTCGCCCGAAGGCGTGAAGGTGACGAAGAAGGGTTTCCGAAAGGGAAACGAGATCACCTGGGCGGCGATCGCGAGCGGCGATGCGAAGCTGAATCAGGATCTCAACTTGCCGGTGGAAGCCACCAAAGCGCCGGGAGAATAAGAAGAGCGCCTACGAGAACGTTGCGCGGCAGTCAGTGTACCATAGTTCGGATACACTTCTGGCCAACGCATGGGCTGTCCAAGGCGCGGGAAAGGGCTGTCACACGCGGAGGACAGAGAAGGACTTTAAGCCGAGTTTCAGAGGGAAAAAGGCTGGCGCAGCCGTTGCACCGATAGGCTTCAATTTCAGCAGGCGCGCATATCCGTGCGCGCCGTGCATTGCGCTGGGGAGTGGGAAGGAGGACCTGTGCGGACGACTACAAGGTTTGTTCTTATTGGGACTGCCGGGCTGATCGCCGCGGCGTGCAGTGGGAAGGACAAGGCGATGAGCGATGATCTCAAGAAGGATCTCGACCTCGCCTCGTCAACCGACGGGATAACGCTGGCGACGCCAGCGACCAAGGGAAGCCAGGTCATCTCGGCTATCGAGCGGACCACTCCGCCGGCTCCGAAGCGCGTCGCTCAGTCGCAGCGAGTCGTGAAGCACAAGCCCGCGCCGACGCCGCCGGCTCCTGTAGAGGCGCAGAAGGCGGACGTGAGCGAGGAAGTTGCTCCTCAGCCGGTAGCGGTTGTGCCGGCTCCGGCAGATCCCGCTCCGAGCATATCGCAGCGGCCGCACCCGATTGACATGCCGTCGGGAGCCGGGACGCAGGTTGGAAGTGGTGGCGGCTCTGACATTGGCAGAGTGCTTGGCGGAATCATCTCGGTCGTGATTCGTGGTGGCGGGGTGGACGGCGACGAGTGCGATCCTCGCACTGACGGTCGCAGACGAGTGCCGGTGTCGATCAACCAGCGCTGGCCCGGAACTCCTGGGACGTTCCCAGGAGCGGGACGCATCGGCCGCCGCCTCCACTGAAGAACTTTGAAGGCGCCGCGCGGAGGAATGTCTCTGCGCGGCGCCTTCGCATTTCAAGGCAATCCTAATGAGACTGACAACAACCGCGGTTCGAGCGTCGCTCCTTCTGGCTGCAGGCATAGCTCTCGGAGCATGCTCCGACAAGAAGAATGACGATGTACTCGCGCAGGACACCTCGCTCACGCGCGATCTCGCTCTCGCCAATACCGATACCGCATCGCAGCCGCAACTGAATGACGTTCCGGTGCAGCCCGAGCCGGCACCCGTCGCGGCAGAGCCGGTACCGGCGCCGAGACAGC
>JAHFCS010000494.1 GCA_023249395.1 Gemmatimonadota bacterium | reverse complement strand
CCACGGTGAAGAGACAGAACAGAGCGACGAAGGCCATCGCGAGAGTTTTTCGCATGCGCGGCATTCTACGCCCAAATCAGTTCGGGCTTGGAATTCCGGCATTGCCACCGGTTTTTCGGCACGATCTGGCGAATTCTCGCGGATGTCCTCCCAATTGCGCGGAGACACGGCGTGATAATCAGGCACGTCATTTGCGCGCTGATGGAGCTCGAACGCGGTGTGCACCGTGGCGCCTTATGCTTGACCGACAAAAGATCGAAGCGATCCTCAGACGGCGCTTTCCGGGCGCCACGCACCGCGACGTTGCCGCCGCAGCCAATGCGATCATGGGCCTCAGCGACGAGTGGGAAGAAGTCGAAGATCCGATCGAGAGTGAGGCATACCTCAAGCGTGAGGAAGGCGACGGATCGGAATTCCGGCTGTTCCGCCGCCGCGAAGCCTGATCGGCCGCTGGCAATCCGGCGCAACGTCCGCCGACTCGCTGATTCTGGCGCTAACTGAGCTTTCGCCGAGCTTCACCTGGCTCGTCTGGCCAGCACACTCTCCATACTTGTACTTGTCCGAAATCTTCGAGCGGTCGCGCTCCTGCGCGAGGCCGGACAGGGTCAGCGCCGCCAACGCGGCGACTACGAGGAGCAGTCGGGATTTGGAGTGGGCAATGACGATGGCATGCCTATCACTTCGGAGCGATGACCTCCCGCCCGTCCATGTAGGGCCTGAGCGCGGGAGGAATGACGACGGAGCCATCCTTCTGTTGAAAGTTTTCCAGAATCGCAATCAGCGTGCGGCCAACCGCCAGTCCCGAGCCGTTCAGCGTGTGCACGAACTCGGCCTTCCCGGTCCCGGCGGCGCGGAACTTGATGTTGGCGCGGCGTGCCTGAAACGCCTCCGTGTTGCTGCACGAAGAGATCTCGCGATACGTATGCTGACTCGGCAGCCACACCTCGATGTCGTACGTTTTCGCCGATGCGAAACCGAGGTCCCCGGTGCATAAGACGACGGTCCGGTAGGGCAACTCCAGCCGCTTCAGCACTTCCTCGGCATCCGCCGTCAGCGCTTCCAGCTCCTCGTACGACTGCTCCGGGGTCGTCACCTTCACGAGCTCGACTTTGTCGAACTGATGCTGCCGAATCAGCCCGCGCACGTCCTGCCCGTACGATCCCGCCTCGCTCCGGAAACAGGGCGTGTACGCGGTGTAGCGAATCGGCAGCTCGCGGCCGTCGAGAATCTCGCCACGGTGCAAGTTCGTGAGCGGCACTTCGGCCGTCGGCACGAGATAGAGATCCCAGTCTCCGGCGATCTTGAACAGATCGGCTTCGAACTTCGGCAGATTTCCTGTTCCAACGAGCGACGCCGTGTTCGCCATGAACGGCGGCTCGACCTCGCGGTAGCCGTGCTCGCGCGTGTGCAGGTCGAGCATGAAATTGATGAGCGCGCGCGACAGCCGGGCACCGGCACCGCTCAGCACCGCGAAGCGCGCTCCCGCGATGCGCGCCCCGCGCTCGAAATCGATGATGCCGAGCGCGGGGCCGAGATCCCAGTGCGGCTGCGGCACGAAATCGAAGGTCCGGGGCTCTCCGTGCCGCCGCACCGTCACGTTGTCCGCGGCGGTCTTGCCGACCGGGACGGTCGTATGCGGGAGATTCGGCAACAGCAGCAGCGCCTGGTCGCGTTGACGCTCGACCGAATCGAGGTGAAAGCCGATCTGTTTAATCTGCTGCGCGCGACCGCGATTGGTCTCCTGGATGCCCACCGTGTCGTGCCCTTGGCGCTTCGCGCGGGCGATCTCGTCCCCGGACGCGTTCTGCTGGCGCTTCAGGCCCTCGATCTCCGGAATCAGCCGGCGGCGCGCGGTCTCGAGGGTGGCGATCTCTTCAAGGGACTTGTCGACGTCGAGGCCGCGGTTCCTGAGGCCGGCCCGCACTTCCTCCACATGGTCGCGCACAAATGCAGGATCTAGCATATGAGTTCCACAAGCGAGCATTGTATATTCGCCGGGCCGCCCAGTCCTCTGCTACGATTCGTGAGTGGCCTCCCTCGTCCGCAAAGCCGTCTTCCCCGCCGCCGGGTTGGGCACAAGGTTTCTCCCGGTGACCAAAGCGCAGCCGAAAGAGATGCTCCCGCTCGTCGACAAGCCGATCATTCAATACGGCGTCGAGGAGGCGGTCGCCTCGGGTATCGACAACATCATCCTCGTCACCGGCCGCGGCAAGAACGCGATCGAGGACCACTTCGATGTGTCGGTGGAGCTCGAGTCGTTTCTCGAGGCACGCGGCAAGCGGGAACAGCTCGCCGAGGTACGAAAGATCTCCAATCTGATCAACTTCGCGTACGTCCGTCAGGGCGAGCCGCTCGGCCTCGGCCATGCCGTGCTGGTCACGCGCGAGCTCGTCGGCAACGAGCCGTTCGCCGTCATTCTGGCCGACGATGTGATTGATGCGGATCCCCCGGCGATCAAGCAGCTCATCGACGTCTTCGCGCGGGTGGATGGTCCCGTGCTCGCGGTGGAGCGCGTACCGCGCGACCAGATCTCGAGCTACGGCGTGATCGACATCGACCCCGTCGCTCGTCTCGGCGACGGCATCTATCGCGTGCGGGACCTCGTCGAGAAGCCGGCGCCGGAGGACGCACCGTCCGATCTCGCGATCATCGGCCGGTACGTGCTGACGCCCGACATCTTT
>JAHFCS010000493.1 GCA_023249395.1 Gemmatimonadota bacterium | reverse complement strand
GACAGAAGATGAGGCCCGCCTCATAAGAGGTTCCCGGCGGCAGGGGAATGTAGATGTGCAATCCGTCCGCGCCGGATGTCTTGGGCACGCCCGTGATGTCCATGGCCGCGAGTTCGTCGCGGATCCAGCGCGCGACGTCGAGGACGCGACCAAACGGTACGCCGGGAGCGGGATCGAGATCGAGCGCCACATGATCGGCCGCCTCGAGAGAGGCGACTCGCGAGAACCAGGGGTCCTGTGAGATGGACGCGAGCTGCGTCATGTACAAGAGCGTTTTCAGATTGCCGCCAACAAGGCGGGTCGGAACGTCATCTCCAGGGACCTGCTCAACGCGTACATTGGAAGGCACTTCATCCGGCGCCCGATGCTGATAGAACGTCTGACCGGTCACGCCATTGGGGAACCGTTTCATCGTCAGGGGACGATCCAGAACCGCGGGCAGGATGAACGGCGAAACCTGGACGTAATAGCGAAGGAGGTCGCCCTTTGTCAGCTTCTGTTCCGGCCAGAATACCTTGTGCAGGTTGCCCACGTTCAGCGTGTCGCCATCCGGCAGCAGGAGAATCCCGTCGCGGCGATTGTGTTCGAGGGCTGTGAGCTGTTTGATCAAGAGAGCGGCGTGGGCTTCCGCGTTTCCGCTTTCGCGTCGCTCGGACGAGACTCGCCGCAGCGCAGCGCGCGGAGGTGGCGCGACCGTGATCGTGTCCGGTTTCAGCCGCGCTCGGGTTATGTCCGGAACAAACCGGCTCTTTGATGCCGAATGCAATCGCAGAGCGTCCTCGCGACCGATGTCCGTGGGCTTCTTGTCGTCGCGAAGGCCGATGTAGACGGGATGGCGCAGCCTCCCATCGGACGTCCACTCCATGAACTTGACTTGAGCCACCAGCTCGGGCTTTACCCAATGTGCCCGCTCGTTCGCTGGCGGTGGCTCGCGGAACGGACACATCTTGGTCTCGAGCGGCCTGAGGAGCGTGATCAAACGAGCGAGCTCGCGTTCCTCGAAGCCGGTGCCTACATGTGCCACGTAGACAAGCTCGGAACCGCGCGGCGGCGGAGCGCCCCGAGTCCTGCGTCGACCTTTCACCTCTAAGCCTCGAGGGGCGTCCTCGTATACTCCAAGCAGCAAGGCGCCAAAATGTGAGCGCGTCTGGCGCGGTTCGGTCCAGCCGGCCACCACGAACTCCTGCTCGCGGACGATTTTCAACTTTCGCCAATCGGGCGTGCGCTTGCCCGATTTGTACCGAGAGTCTGCACGCTTGGCGATGAGTCCTTCCCACCCGCGGGCCATCGCGCGCTGGTAGAGCGCCCGGCCGTCGCCTCGCGCGACCTCGCTGATCCGCAGCACATGTGATTGAGCGCTGCCGAAAATGCGTTCCAGCGCGGCGCGCCGCTCGGTGAACGGCCGACCGCGAAAATCCGTCGGGCCGTCGCGCAGCACGTCGAACGCGACAAATGCCACCGAAGAAAGGGATCGGGAGTCTTTTCTGTCTGTGTGCCGCTGGAGCTGCTGGAATCCGGCCGGATGGCCCTTCACGTCGAGCGCGATGATTTCTCCATCAAGAATCACTGGCGCGCGAAGGCGTCGTGCCCACGTCTGCAGCGCCTTGACAATTTCGGGAAACTGCGCGGACTTGTCGTTGCCGAGGCGCGACCAGAGGCGCACGCGGCCCTCTTCGATCTCGATGATCGCCCGGATGCCGTCATATTTCGGCTCGTAGATGAGGTGCGGGTCGGTCAGCGGCGCGTCGGCCAGCGACGCCAGCATCGGACGCCAGGTCGACCCCATGACGCGTTCAGCCTGCTGAACTCATTGGTCGACACGTCCGACTACCACAGACGCAGGCCGCAGGATCTCGTCGCCGATCGCGTAGCCTTCTTTCAGGACAGCGGCCACTCGTCCTTCCTGCGCCGGATCGGTCACGGCGGTCGTGGTCACGGCCTCGTGCTGGTTCGCGTCGAAGGGCTGAGCGAGCGCCTCGAGGCGCCTGACCCCCCAGCCGGCCAGTTTCGCGAGAAACTGCTCTCGGACGAGTTCGACGCCTCGCGTCAGATTCTTCAGCCCCTCTTCATGCGACGCCGTTCCGGAGTGAATGGCCGACGCGGCGCGCTCGATGTTGTCGATCACCTCGAGCAGCTCGACCAACACCGCGCGCTTCCCGCGCTCGACTTCGCGCGCCACGTCGCGCCTGATTCGATTCTTGACTTGTTCGAACTCCTCGAGCGATCGCCGATGCTCCGACCTGAACGTCTGGAGCTGAGCGCTTTGCTCGGCAATCTGCCGCTCGAGATCTTCGACATACGTCGGTTTGCGCGCGCCGCGTTCGTCAGCCGGTTCCTCACCCTCTTTCCGCGCCCACCAGCGGCGATCCACGACGCGCATCGGCTCGGGCGGTGCTTTTGGTTCGTCATTCCCCACACGGCCATTCTATCGTTCCCGGGCCGACTCCGAGTATCGCGGCCCCGCGTCACGAACGCCACCATCGAAAATCCCGGATCGAGAGCCTCCGTGGCTGTAAACTTTCAGCGTGGGGGTGCCAACACCGGGTAAGGAGCACAGACCAGAATCCGGCAGGCCCGCCGGCTCTCTCAGGGGACCACGCCGGCCGTTCTTCGATCTGTTTCCGCCAGCGCTTCCTGCCCGTCCGGCGCCGGCTCCCACTCCCGCGCCGCCGCAATCATCAGT
>JAHFCS010000492.1 GCA_023249395.1 Gemmatimonadota bacterium | reverse complement strand
CCGGCGTTGGAAAGACCGAGCTGGCCCGCGCGCTCGCCAGGTTCCTGTTCGCCGATCCTCAGGCGCTGATCAGGGTGGACATGAGCGAGTACATGGAGAAGTTCTCGGTGTCGCGGCTCATCGGCGCGCCTCCGGGATACGTTGGATACGAAGATTCAGGGACGCTCACCAAAGCCGTGCGCCGCAAGCCGTACAGCGTCGTGCTGCTCGACGAGATCGAGAAAGCGCACCCTGACGTGTTCAACATCCTGCTTCAGGTGCTGGACGAGGGACATCTCACAGATAACTACGGCCGCGTGATCGACTTCAAGAACACCGTCGTGATCATGACGTCGAACGTCGGCGCCCGCGATATCACCAAGGGCCGCACGATGGGGTTCTCGGCGCCTGACGGCCGCAATGCTTTCGAGAGAATGGCGGAGAAGGTGAAGGAGGAGATGACCCACGTGTTCAACCCGGAGTTCCTCAACCGGCTCGACGACGTGATCGTCTTTCATCCGCTTTCCGAGGAGCACATCGGTCAGATCGTCGGGATCCTGCTCAAGGACGTCCAGAAGCGCCTCGGTGATGAGGAGCTAACGCTCAAGCTCACCGACGCCGGCTCTGCCTTCCTCGTGAAGAACGGGTTCGACGAGAAGTTCGGCGCGCGGCCTCTCAGACGTGCGATTCAGAAGTACATCGAGGATCCGCTCTCGGAGAAGATCCTGGTCGGAGAGTTCGCAAAGGGCGACGAAATCGAAGTCGATGTCGCGCCGAGCGGTGACAAGCTCGAATTCAGAGTGCTGACGAGCACGACAAAGGCTTGAGTATCGCCGGCTCGAGATGGCTGCGCGTGAGATAGAGCGTTCGTCACGCCAGATCTGTTCGCTCGCCGGTGAGACGATGAGGTAAACGATAAGACGCCGAGCTGACACATTGGCTCGGCGTCTTTTCTTTGGTTCATCACGGAATTCCGGGAATTCCCGTGATGGAAGAGGGTCGCAATGACCCATGCAGTTTGCGCGTCGTGAGTTTCCAGTCTTTCAGTCGACCCGTTTCTCCGTGTCGATGGACGGCAACACAATCGACACGCGTCGTGCGCTCTGCGGACTGCGTGCCAAAGTTCTCGCGTCCGATTTGTCGCAGTCTATTAATCACGGAAAAACGGACGACGGGATCAACGGAGAACTCATAACGCGCATACTGGATGGGTCTGATCTCCTCTGCCGCCGGATTCCCGGAATTCCGTGATGAACCTTTTTTTTGGATTGACTCGTCGCGCCGTTCAGCCTTTTGTCGCGCGAGCAGTTCCCCTTAAGTTCCTCACCGTCGCACCGCCTCACTGGCTTCCCCAATGATCTCCAGCCCGAAGCCAGACCATGTCGCCGCGGACGCTCGAGGACTCAGCAGCCTGAGCTTCCGAAATCTCGACCTGGCAACGTGTTGGACGCGCGCCTTGTCTAATTCTCGAGATCATCCGCCGCGGACCTTACGCACCCTATTCGTGTATATTTCAGCGATGAAAAGGCTTGCAGTTTCCCTGCTGTTTTTTTGCGCAGCGGGCTCCACCGCGCTCGCCCAGGACGCGGCGACTGGTGCGTGCACGACTCCTGACACTGTGACCGTGTCGGGGAATGCTCGCGTCAGCGACGCCACGATTCGGACGGCCGCCGGGCTCAACCCGCGCGTCCTCCTCAACTTTCGCGACATCCAGCGCGCAATCAAGGCGCTTTTCGCAACCGGACAGTTCGATGACGTCCAGATAGTTTGCGTCGTGTCTCCCGCCGCGCCTACGACCGCTCTCGCCATTCGCGTCAAGGAGCGCCCCGTTCTTGCGCAATACAGCGTCATCGGCGCTGACCGGGTCGATCCGAAGGACGTCAAGGAGCGCCTCGCCCTTGTCATCGGCCGACCGCTCGATCCAGCAGATGTCGCCACGGCTGTTGCGCGCGCCGACTCGCTGTACGAGGCAAAGGGCTACTACCTGGCGCGCGTGCGCACCGACAGCTCGATCACCGGCGACAAGATCAGCATCGTTTTTCGGATAGAGGAAGGCCGGCGTCTGGCCATCTCGGGTCTCCATGTTACGGGCAACCAGCACGTTCGAGCCGATGACATCGCTTCAGTCATGGAGTCAAAGCCTGAGGGCTTCTGGTGGTTCCGCAAAGGAGAGTTCGACGACTCCAAGTATGCTGGCGATCTGTCGGAGCGGATTCCAGGACTCTACTCGAGTCGGGGCTACATCGATTTCAGAATTCTCAACGATTCGCTCATCATCGACCGCGAGGCAGGCAAGGCTGTCATCGATCTCACTGTCAGCGAAGGGCCTCGCTATGAAATCGGCAGCTTCGAGATCATCGGCAACAAGCGCTTTTCAACCGAGGAAGTGAAACAGTACTATCCGTTCGGATCGCAGTCGGCGACGATCACGCAGCGCGCAATCGGAATAGTCCGTCGGAGCTACCATAACCCGCCTAACACATTCGACGCAACAAAGTGGGAAGCCGCAGAGGGCAAGCTCCGCGACGCATATAGCGACGAGGGCTACATCTACGCCCGCATCCGGCCGGTGGTCGAGCGGCTGCCCGGAAGCGACTCGCTGCGGACAGTCAACCTGAGGTGGGAGGTCGACGAATCCGCCCCTGCGATCGTCAACCGCATCGACATCGAAGGCAACGATTTTACCTATGAGTCGTGCATTCGGG
>JAHFCS010000491.1 GCA_023249395.1 Gemmatimonadota bacterium | reverse complement strand
CGGGCGATCCCGTTCCACCGGCGAGCTAGAAAGGAAGGCCGAGATCGCGCAGCTTGTCGAGATCGACGACGTCGCGCTCGCCATAGAGCGGCTCGCCACGCTCATTGAATCTCGGCTCGCCTCGTGGTGACACGTTGTGACCGCCGGCAGTGGGCCCTTCGACGATGAAGCCCTCGACGGACCCGTTCGCTTTTCGCGCGAGCGTCGTTGCGAGAGAGCTCGCCGAGATGATCGGAAGGAATTGCGGTCGCGTGAGCGAGACAGTCGTATCGGCGCCGAGGTCCTGCGGATCGAGTGTGAGTTGCAAAGGCTCACTTGACGGAACTCCCTCGATGTCGAGGCGAAGCGACACCGCCCGGTGTTGCGACAGCAAATCGAGCGCGCCCGGAATCTCGCGGGGAATACCGGCTCCCATGAGAACGTAACCGACGCCCGCGAGCATCGCTCCGTATAACGACGCAAGATTCGGCATCTGAACTTTCGTCAGCAGGTTGATGCCGACAGGGTTGTCGTGTCCTTCCTTCGCGAGGGATACCTCGACGAAATTGGCGAGCATCGTCAGCTGCTGTCGTTCCCGGCTGACGTGCTGCCGATACATCGGGAGCAGACGATACGGCTGATCCGCGGGACGTCCTTCAGGCAGGTAGAAGCGATCGAGCGCTCGCTGAGCGACGCCGGGGATCGGAAATTTCGCCATAGCACGTCGCATGTGACCGCCGACGTCGCCATCCTGAAGGCGTCGAACGAACACGGTATCGAGCACGGTTCCCGAGATTACACCCAGCTGTCCGCGCATCGATACTGCGCGCGCGAGTGCCCAGTTCGACACGGCGACTCCCATTCCTCCCTGAATGAGCGTCGGCAGACCAGCGGCTGAATTCATTCTACATCCTCCTGGTTGCGGCGGGCCCCAGATCTGAGCAGGAGCAGGACATCATTGCATAATACCTGCATGCGACGGAGCCGAATGTCAGGATTCGGCCACCCGCGTGGTGGTGGCTTTCCCTACAAATCGCTGTTGCCGTGTGCCAGCGCCGCGGAAGCAAAATCGGCTTTACCGGCTCGTGGCAGGCGGCGTTGTGTATCATGTTTTCGCTACCGCGTCCTTCACTCCGTAAAACGCTCGCGCCATGCGCCCGATGGAGCGGTTGTAGTAAAGAATCAATGCGACACCCGCGATCGCGACGACGAGGAGGGCGGCATTGATTCCGCCGCCCACTCCCGCCCACGTGAGGCCGATCGCGAGGCCAAGCGCGCTCGCGAGGTGTCCAACGGCGGTATACGCGTTTGCCGGCACCAGCTCCATCGGCTCGTTGTAGCTCCTTCTCGCGACAGCCGCCGCCTTGATGAAAAGCGGCGCGCCGGCGAGACCGAGAAGCGCGAAGGCGGGAAGCATTCCCATCGCGACCAGCGCAAGAAGAATCGCGATCGCGCCGCCGGCAATCACTGGGTACATACGACTCGCGCGCTCCTTTCCGAGTCGCACGACCGCGGTTCGCTTCGAGACCTCGCTGTCGCTCTCCGCATCCTGGAATCCATTGATGAAGAGAAGCAGTCCGACCAGCACGGAAACGGGAAGCGATGCCCACATTGCGATGCGCGGAACGTATCCGGCCTGCACATAGGCGCTGCCGCACACGATTCCAACTCCAAACGCCGCGCCCACCGCAACCTCGCCAAGCCCGCGGTTCGCGAGACGAAACGGAGGTCCGGTATAAACGAACCCGAGGATGAGACCGGCCAGACCGAAGAGCAGCACGGCGAGCCGACCCGAGAGCGCGAAGTAAAGACCGATCGCCGAGCTGAGGACGCCGAAGACGACCATCGCGACGAGAAGCTCTCCGCGCGTGGTCAATCCGCGCTGCATCACGCGTGAGCCGCCGGTGAAGCCGAGAACCGGGGTGAGATTTTTGTCGTCGGCGCCGGAGATCTGATCGTCCAGATCGTTCTTGATGTTCGTGCACGCCTGAAGTGAGACAGCGGCGATGAGCGTGAGAATCGCCCATCCCCACCTGATCGTGCCCGTCGTCGCGAATGCTGCTGCACACCCGACCGCCACTGAGGCCATGCTTGCGGTGAGCGAAGCCCAGCGCACAGTCTCCTTCCAGACACCGAGCTTTCCTCGGAGAAGCGATGCGTCGGTCTCCCTGATGCCGGCACCGCCGAAATCGAGAATCGAGGGTGGACGTCCCGCGACGATCTCTCCGAACACGCGATGCTTCATGAAACGCGGCGTCACCCGCATGAACGCGAGTATGTCCGTCTGACCCACGGAGTCGAGATACTGCACGATCGAGGACGTTCGCATCGTGGCTTGCTTCGCCCGTTCTCGCTCTGATGGATCCCTGACTACTTCGGCGCGGCCAGTGACTTCCATCTCCCAGCTCGTGTGCTCCTCGCCTGTCGGAGACTCGTGGAGGAGGAGAGCGACCTCCGGGCGCGTTGTCATCTCGCGCACCTTCGGATCGTTCTTCATCGATGCGAGATAGATGAGCGGGCGCGCGTTCTCGTCATCGGGCAGCCACGCGCCGGGATGCATCATCCGCACGCGGACCTCTTCGCCGGCATGAGTGCCGACGGCGACCTTGGTCGCCTTCATGAGCGCGTCACGAATGCGCTGGCGGGATTCCTCGACGGTTGTTGGCGCAGGGGGTTGCGGTACTGTCATGTCTCTCTCGCGTGGG
>JAHFCS010000042.1 GCA_023249395.1 Gemmatimonadota bacterium | reverse complement strand
TCGCCGGGCCGCAGCAGCGCGAGAAGGGCGCACGCGGTCGCCCCCATCCCGCTGGATAGAACGAGTGCGGCCTCCGCTCCTTCCAGCATCGCGATGCGCTTCTGCACCACTTCTTCGTTGGGAGTATTCCCGTACCGCGTGTAGATCAGGTCGCTTGTGCCGAAATCCTGCACATAGTTCACGGACTGGAGGAGCGGCTGCGCCACTGGCGATCCAGCTCCGCGATGGTCCGCGCCGCCATGCACAGCGATCGTCGCGCGCCCAGGCGGCTTCGGACGCTTTGCCATTCTAGCCGACCGTTTTGCCCGTAGGCGGCGAGTCAAGATCCGGTTTGGTTACGACGACTCTCTCGGAAAGAGCGACGCCGCCGATGTCGCGCACGATCACGCTGCCGTCGGGAACGTTCTCGTCGATGATCACCACCGCCAGTTCGTTCCGGCGGGGACCCTGAACCCACGCCAGCTCACCCTCGGTCAGAAGTCTGATCTTCGCATCAGTGGGACTGATGCGGATCATCGGCCCGCGCTCGGCGTCTCCGCGTTTGGTCGAAATGTACTCGAGGATGCGAAGCTCCGGGCGGAACGCGAATCCCACCTTGAATCCTCCGTCCGGGAGCCGGATGCGCTTCATCATGCGCTGACCGTGGGCGAGCCTGGCGCTGCAGTATTCTCGTGGACGCCCGGGCCTCCGTGCAGCGAGACGTATGCATTGTCCTGCCTGATGACGAGCCGGCGGCGCCAGAGATCGTCGAGCGCGCGCTCGACACGATCGGGGGAAAGACCGGCAGCATTGACGACGTCCGCCAACTCACCGCTGCCGAGCTCGCGCATCGTCTCCCAGATCTGCCTCTGCTCTCCATCCACGCGGCCCATCAAACAGGGATTTCCGTCGGGCAGCTGTGACACCAGGGCCAGTCCGTGGCGCTCGAGAACGGCTTCGATCGCGTCCAGGTGTGAATCGCTCATTCCGTAAAAGAGGAAGTAGACCTCACGTCTCGGAATGTCCAGGCTCACGTACTGCAGCAGCAGCTTCGCGACGATCTCGTCGGCGCAGGAGAAGTCGAGCAGGCGAACGTGTGAGAAATCGAGGATTGCAAGGGCGCGGTCTCCGATCTCGTCGAGCTGGTTCTCGATGCCGAGGCGCACGGCGGCGCCAGTGGGCCGCGTGACCAGATTCGAGTAGAGGTCGCAGACGCTGGTTCGCAGCACGCTGCTGACGTCGATGTGGTTGATCATGGGATCACCGTTTCTGGAATCGTGATCTGTACCTGCGCGCCGGGAAAGAAGGGCAAATTCTCGCGCATCGGAACGTCGTTGTCCCACTCGGGGACGATCGCGATCCTGGCGGTGCCGCTCCGCACGCTGAACTTTCCCGTCCAATCATGGATGAACTTGCGAACGCCGGCGAGCCCCTGTCCACGGCCGGGATCGCGGAAGCGTGTCGCCCCGCGCATTACCGTCTCCTCGAGCGCCATTCCGTCGTCCCATCTGTCGGTCGCGCGCGGACCGTGGGCGGATTCCAGCGACTGCCGGAAGCCGATGCCCGCATCGCAGACGGCGATCTGCACCACGCGTCTTCCACCGAGGCGCTTCTGCCAGCGGTAACCGTGCACTGCCACCCAACCGCCGCGGCCCGCGTGCTCGATAACGTTCTGGCAGATTTCCGAAAGCGCCATTGTGAAGCGCATCGTCGCGCTGGGCTCGAGGTGAAGAGTTCCGATCAACATAGCTTGCGCTTTATTCTGGATTCTGTCCACTACCGTATGGATGTCTTCGGTCTTGACAACCGGAGACACCTCGAGAAGGACATTCAGGTCCTCCGTAGACCGGGCCCGCGGAACGCGTCCCGTGATCTCGTAGAGGTCGTCCGCGTAGCGAAAGAACTGCGTTCGCGTCCAGTAGCTGGCGGTGTCCTCGAGCTCGGGTACGGCGAGAGTCGGCCGCTGCAGGCGGGTCTGCGCGACCGCAAGGAGCGCAGTCAGCCCATAAGGTGACGCCCACCGCGTGCGGCGGGCATCGATAAGTACCTTTTCGTCAGGGGGGAGTGGTGCCAGCGCCTCGAAGATCTGCTCGAAGCTTTGATCGTCGAGCGAAGAGGGGACTTCGATTACTCTCGTCACTTGACGCTCAGCTCTCCCCGCAGGTGGCGCGCGAGGCCGGTGGCCCCGCGGTGATCGACGTTTTTCGCAGCCGCGACGAGCGCGGCGTCCATTGCTTCCGCGATATGTTCTCCAGCCAGAAGCCGGGAGAAATATGTCGCTCCCCACACGTCTCCGCACCCCGTCGGATCGCCTTCGATCGGGTTCCGTGACGGCGCCGCGGGAAGAAGCTCGGTTCGAACCGCGCCCCTCGCCGCCTGCAGGTGCGCGCGGTCGAGATCGGACAGCCGCTCGAAACCGGGGGCGGCGAAGTAGACGACTCCCCGCGGCCCCATCGTGACGCTGAGCGTGCTGACTCCTTCAGAGAGCGCTACCGCGGCGAGTCCCATCGGATCGCGTGCCATCATCCGCATCTCGTCCTCATTAACCTGGACGAAATCGAAGCACCGGCACCACGCCGCCGGATTCGGAAGCGGCCGAAGCGTTCTCATCCCGTCGGGCTGGACTGCGAGCAGCAGTGAATGCAGGTCGCAGTAGATCGGTCCCTTGAAGTGCGCGCGGATGAGCTGCGCCGTCTCCAGGTCGAGCTCGAAGCCGCTGATGAGGTTCACATACAGTGCGTCGAGACCGGCGAGAAGCGGCTTGAGACCGAGCCATGACCACGCCGGCACCCCCCCGCTCAGGCGCTCGCAGCGCCTGTCTGCGCTTTGATAGTGCAGAACGACGCGGTTATTGGGTTCGCTGACCTCGATCGGAGTTGCGTCTGTGGCGACCTTCTCGAGTGTGCCAAGAAACGCGCGAGCCCGGTCAGCCAGGTCCGCTCCGACCTTGGTGAGAGGCACCATCTGCCAATCGTCGGGGAGCGCCGCGTCGAATGCACTCAGCGCGTAGGTGGCGCCTCCCCATTCCTCGACCGGCGCCGTGCCGTGGCCGCGGCCATAGATGACGTCCCAAACCAGAGTCCCGATGACCCCGACCCGTTTACCAGGGGCCATCAGTCCCTTCTCCCGGAGAAACTCCTGGCTCTGCGAGCGCGCCGGCCGATGATTTCGCGAAGTCCACATTGCTGATGGTACACGTTGCAATCCTATTTTACGAGGTCGATCGGAACTGGCTGCACCGCGGGAATAGTCTCGTTCCTGAGAAGCTTGCTCGCGCTGATCACCGCCAGGCTTCCCATCTCGTGCGGATTCTGTGCGATCGTCGCCGCCATGCGACCCTGGCGAATCGCGGTTCGCGCGTCGTCCTGTGCGTCGAATCCTACCACCGCGATATCCTTCGTCCTTCCGGCGGCAGCGATCGCCTCAACCGCGCCGAGGGCCATCACATCGTTGCAGGCAAAGATCGCCTGAATGTCGGGATGTGATTGCAGGATGTTCTGCGCGACGTTGAACGCCTGGTCGCGCTCCCAGTTGGCGGTCTGAGACGCGACGATCGTGAGGCCGGGATACTTCGCGATCGCGCTGCGGAATCCGCGCAGACGCGAGTCGCCGGTCTCGTGACCTGGAATCCCTTCGAGCACCGCGACCTTGCCCTTGCCTCCCAGCTTCTGCGCGACGAACTCCCCGGCAATTCTTCCGCCGTCCACGTTATCCGAGCCGATGAACGTCGCGATTCTGGCGTTCGCCGACTTTAGAGCCGCCGCGTCGACGCGTGTGTCGACAATCACGACTGGAATTTTCGCGGCGTTGGCCTTCACGATTGCCGGGACAATTTCGCGCGAGCCACTCGGCACGAGCAACAGGACGTCCACTTTTCTCTCTATCAGATTCTCGACGATCTCCATTTGCTTCTCGACGTCTATCTCGCGCTCAGGTGCCTGAACCACGAGCTGAATGCCGAGGCTGTCGGCAGCCGCCTTTGCACCTTTCTCCATTTCGATGAAGAAAGCGTTGTTGAGAGTCTTGACGACGAGCGCGAGCGTCGGGCCCGATCTGTTCGCCTTTTCTCCGCGATTGCAGCCTGTGACCGACACGGCCGCGACCAGCACCACGGCGGTGGTTCTGAGGTAATGGCGAATCATCGCATCATCCTGTTGGAAGGCTGGCCCGCTGGCGCAAGGCCATGTCGACCAGCACGGCTACCACTATGACCGTGCCGATCGCCACCTGCTGCACGTAGGAGGATACGCCGAGCAGGTTCAGTCCGTTGCGAAGCACACTCATTATCAATGCGCCGATGAGTGTTCCGACTACCGATCCAGATCCGCCGAGGAGGCTCGTGCCGCCAATTACGACTGCGGCTATGGCGTCGAGCTCGTATGAGATCCCGGCTATTGGCTGCGCGGAGTTGAGCCGCGCAACGAGAAGCAGGGAAGTCAGCGCGCTGACGAATCCGGAGATGCAGTATACGATCGTTTTGTAAGCGCGGACGTTTACACCGGACAATGCCGTCGCCTCTTCATTGCCTCCGATGGCGTAGGTGTATCGTCCGAGTCTGACTCGCGTGAGTACGAAATGCGCCGCTCCATACAACGCAAGCATGATGATGACCGGCGCCGGAATGCCGGCCACGGTGCCCGTGGCCAGTGAGCGGAATCCTGCTGGGAATCCGGAGATCGGGCGACCATCCGAGAGCATGAGTGCGATGCCCCGGGCGACGCTCATCATCCCGAGTGTCGCGATGAACGGCGGAAGGCGCCCAATCGTAACGAGCGCCCCGTTCACCGCACCGCACAGCGTGCCGGCGATCAGCGCTCCTGCCGCAGCGAGCGGCAGCGGCACGTTTGCCTGTACAAGCGTCCCGAACGTGATTCCGGCGAGCGCTACGATGGATCCGACCGAAAGGTCGATTCCGCCGGTGAGGATGACGAACGTCATTCCGACGGCGATCACTCCGATGATCGTGCTCTGTTGAACCACGTTGACGAGATTCGATGCCGTCACGAAGTGCGGCGTCGCAATCCAGAGCCCCGTGCACAGAATGACAAGGCCGCCGAGCGTGCCCATTTCACGCCCTCGGAAGGCGCCCATCGAGCGTCTTCTGGCCAATGCGCCCGGGTCGATCGCGCTCGTCATGTCAGGCGCCCACTGCGCAGGCAAGGAGTCGTTCCTGCGTTGCTTCTGCTCGATTGAACTCGCCGACGATCTTTCCACCGCGCATGACCAGCACGCGGTCCGAGAGCCCGACGACTTCTGGCAGCTCCGAAGAAATCATCACGATTCCGACCCCCGAAGCGGCGAGCTTGTTGATCAGCGCGTAGATCTCCTGCTTTGCACCGACGTCGATGCCGCGCGTCGGCTCATCAAGAAAAAGAATGTCCGCCTTGCAGCCGAGCCATTTCGCGAGAACGACCTTCTGCTGATTCCCTCCACTCAGGTGGAGAGCAAGCTGACTCGTCGAAGGCGTTCGGATTCGCAGGTCGCGCACATACGATTCGGCGAGCGCGACCTCCTCGCTCCGCCGCACAACCCCTAGCCGGCTCAGTCGGCGCAGCACTGGAAGCGCGATGTTGTCCCGAACAGAGCGTCCGAGCACGAGCCCCTGCGCCTTGCGGTCCTCCGTCAGGAATCCAATCCCGAGTCGGACAGCGTCGCGCGGGGACTTGATGTTCTGCAACTTCCCGCGAACGAATATCCGGCCACCGTCAGCGTTGTCTGCGCCAAAGATCACCCGTGCGAGCTCCGTGCGGCCCGCGCCGAGCAATCCGGCAATTCCGACGATTTCCCCCGCGTGAACGCTGAAGCTGACATTCTCCAGCGCGCCCTGCCGCGTGAGATTCTCTACTCGCAGCAGCTCACTGCCGCGAACTGTCGTGCCGCCGGAGATGCCCTCGTCGAGCTCGCGATTCGCCATCAGACGAACGAGCTCGCGACGATCCGCGCTGCGCACCGTATGTGTCGAGACATGGCGTCCGTCCCGAAGCACAGTGACCCGGTCTCCGATCTCGAAGATCTCGTCGAGCCGATGCGATATGTAAATGATCGCAACTCCCCGCGCGGTAAGTCGGCGGATGGCAGCGAACAGCGACTGTGTCTCTCTCGTTGTCAGTGCGGATGTCGGCTCGTCCATGACGAGGATCCGCGGCTCGAGGGAAAGTGCTTTCGCGATCTCGACCAGCTGCCTCTGTGCGAGGCTCAATGTCCTGGTGGGCGCGGCGGGAGGAACGTCGGCCCCGAGATCGTTGAGAATCCGCCTGGTGTCCGCGATCATTCTCGACCGATCGACAACCGTCCTGAGGCGACGCGGCTCGCGTCCCAGGTAGACGTTCTCAGCCGCGGACAGCTCCGGAATCAGCGTGAGCTCCTGATAGATGATGCCGACGCCGAGCTCTCGAGCCATCCGCGGGCCCGAGATGTCAGTCTCCATGCCGTCGATCCATACGCGGCCCGCGTCTTTGGTATACGCGCCGCTCAGGATCTTCATGAGCGTGGATTTGCCAGCGCCATTCTCGCCCAGCAACACGTGCACCTCGCCCCGTCGCACGTCGAGGTCCACCCCATCGAGCGCGACGACGCCGGGGAATTCCTTGCGAATTCCCTCCATGCGAAGAATCGCGGTCTTCGCGGCAGTATCTCCGTTTGTCGTCGTCATCTGATCTCCGAAAATTGCGCGGAAAGACGGACGTGTCAAAGCGTCATGCGAGCATTGGCGAATCGTGGTACCTTGGAGTCCCCGACACGCGCACAGGCCCATGCCGAAGAAACTGTTTCTCACTCTCGCGCTCGGCACAATTCCCATGATCGCCAGCGCACAGCAGCAGCCAGCGAAGCCCGAAGACACCGAAGTCTGGGCACCGGAGCCGAAGATCGTCACGCCCGGCACGACAAACAGTGACGCACCATCCGACGCAATCCGACTGTTCGACGGCAGAAACCTCGACGAGTGGGTTGGCACCGGGAAGAACGAGCCGGCGGGCTGGACGGTGAGCGATGGCGTGATGCAGGTTAACAAGAAGGCCGGCGACATCCAGACGAAGCGCAAGTTCAACAACTATCAGCTTCATCTCGAATGGCGCATTCCCGCCGGTATCACGGGCTCGGGCCAGGCCCGAGGAAACAGCGGCCTTTACATGGCCGCGACGGACGCAGGCGGCTACGAGCTCCAGATCCTGGATTCGTACGAAAACAAGACGTACGTAAACGGACAGACGGGGAGCGTTTACAAGCAGTCGCCGCCGCTCGTGAACGCCATGCGTAAACCGGGAGATTGGCAGACGTACGATGTCATCTGGACCGCGCCGACATTCGATTCCGATGGCTCGCTGAACACGCCGGCGCGCGTGACGGGCCTTCATAACGGTGTCCTTGTGCAGAACAACTTCGTGCTCAAGGGGACGACGCAGAACATCGGCGTACCGCGCTATAAGGCGCACGGCGCGTCGCCAATTCTGCTGCAGGCGCACGGAGATCCGAGTCCGCCGATCAGCTTCAGGAATATCTGGGTGCGCGAGCTAAACTAGCTTCCGAGACCTCATTTTTTTCACCGCGGAGAACGCGAAGAACGCGGAGAAAAATGAAAATGCAAAAAAAAGCGGGACCGTCTCGTCGTAGGCAGCTAGCCGCTGGTGGCGGGCAAGCTGGTCGCGCGCGGCGGGTAGTTCTCAGTTCCTGCATACGTACTAGCGTGCTGGTCTCTATAGATCTCCGAGCATTTGCGCCTTGAAGGTCGCCACGGCACCTACTACGCCGGCGGAGAGGGGGAGCGCGCCCGGTACGATCCTGCACGCATCCACCGCCGGCTTGAACGCGCGCCGGCGCACTTCGGCGCGCAGCGGCTCGAACAGCTGCTCGCCCGCCTGCGTCACGCCGCCGGCGATTACGACTGTGTCGGGGTTGAAGATGTTGAGGAGGTTCGAGATCCCGACTCCGAGAAAGTGAGCGGTGTCGCGCACGACCTCGACCGCGATCGGGTCTCCACGTTTCGATGCTTCGAACACCGTTTGTGCCGTGATGCGACTCATGTCGCCGCCGACGAGATCGAGAAGAATCGAATCACCGTCCACGTCCAGCACTTCGCGCGCTCGCTCGGCGATGGCGGGCCCCGATGCGTACGCCTCGAGACAGCCATAGTTGCCGCATTTGCAGCGCCGCCCGGTAGCGTCGATCGTCGTGTGACCGATCTCTCCAGCGATGTCCGACGCGCCATGGTAGAGCTTGCCGTCGAGGATGAGTCCGCCTCCGATCCCTGTTCCGATCGTCATGCCCATGACGTGTCGGCCCCCGCGCGCGGCACCGCACCAGAATTCGCCGAGTGTCGCGCAGTTCGCGTCGTTGTCGAGCGTCGCCGGTAGATTGACGCGACTCCCGACCTCATCGCGCAAGGGGAAATCGCGCCACCCGAGATTCGGAGTGACGATGACCACGCCGCGGAGCCGATCGAGCGGCCCGGGCGAACCGATTCCGACGCCGAGGAAGTCTGATCGTTCGGCTCCAGTCTCGAGCCGCGTCTGCGCTATTACGTCCTCGATCATCGCCGCGATGCGATCCACCACCGCAGCCGAGCCTTCCTCTCCATGGGTGGGAGCCATACGCATCGCGATCTCGCGCGTGCCGTCCGTCGGCATCGCGCCGGCCGCGATGTTCGTTCCTCCGAGGTCCACACCGACTATGAACTGTTCCCTGACCGTCAAGCTGTCTCCGCTGTGGAGAGGGTGCGCATCAGTGTCTCGAAAACCTGCCGCGAAGAAAGTTCGCGCATACACCGCCAATGTCCAAGCGGGCAACGCGCCGGTCCATGTTTGTGGCAGGGCCGGCAGGCGAGGTTGGCCAGCCCGATAGTCGCGCTTTGTGGGGCGAGCGGACCGAATCCGAATTCAGGAGTAGTCGGCCCGTAAACCGTCACTGTCGGCGTGCCCATTGCCGACGCCAGATGCTGCGGCGCGGAATCGTTGCCGACGAGAGCAGCGGCTCGACCGATCAGCTCCGCGGAGGCGAGCAATGACAACCTCCCGGCGGCGTTGAGACCTCGGCCGGACGGTAGCTGCGCAATCACAGTGTCGCCGAGCATGACGTCGCCATTTCCACCGACGACGACTACCGGAAAATGATCGGCGACCAGCTTCGCCAGCTCGGGGTAGAATGGCCACCGCTTCGTCCCCCACGCGCTACCCGGCCCGATAACGATGTACGGTCGCGGTATCCCGGCGTCCTCGAGAAGTCTGTCCACCACGCGGCGCTCCTCTTCGCCGGGGTAGAGTCTCGGCCGGATCTGCTCGGGCAGCGGTGGATCGGCACAGTCACTCATCGACAGCCACCAGAGGCGCTCGGCGTGGTGACGATCCGGCTTATATGCGACCCGCTCTGTGTAAAATGCGCGGCCGGAAGACGTGTCGAAGCCGATCCGGTGCGGCACTCCGACGGCGAGGGCCAGCAATGCGCTCCTCAACGAGCCCTGGGCCATGTAGGCGGTCTCGTAATAATTCTCAGGGCGCCGGGTGTCGCCAGTCGATGGCGGTGGGCTTCCGTACAATCCCGTATGTCGCACACGGCGGACGGTGCGCATCAAGCCCGACAGTCCGCGATCCCTGTCGCGCTTTTCGTAGACGAGAGTGTTTCGAATCGCGGGGTTGTTGGCGAGAATCTGCGCGCCGGGCTGCGTCGTCAGGACATCCACATCGCCGCGCTTTGCAAGCTCCGCAATGAGTGGAGTCGTAAGGACGACGTCGCCAAGGAAGCTCGTCTGTACAACGAGCGACGCCACGTCTTACTCCACCTGTAGGACGGCGAGAAACGCCTCCTGCGGAATCTCCACCGACCCGACCTGCTTCATCCTCTTCTTTCCCTCTTTCTGCTTCTCGAGGAGCTTGCGCTTTCGCGTGATGTCTCCCCCGTAGCACTTCGCGAGAACGTCCTTCCGTAGCGGCTTCACCGTCGTGCGGGCGATGACCTTCTGTCCGATTGCCGCCTGGATCGCGACCTCGAACAGCTGGCGA
>JAHFCS010000490.1 GCA_023249395.1 Gemmatimonadota bacterium | reverse complement strand
AAGCTATATTTCGCGAGCCGAATGACTGTAGAATCCCACGAGATCACCGACATCACGATAATCGGCGGCGGGCCGACAGGGCTCTTCGCGTCCTTTTACGCCGGGATGCGCGGAGCCACCGCTCAGATCGTTGACACTCTTCCCCAGCTCGGTGGGCAGCTCACCGCCCTCTATCCCGAGAAGTACATCTTCGATGTCGCCGGCTACCCGAAAATTCTTGCAAAGGATCTCGTGAACGTCCTCGCCGAGCAAGCGGGACAGTTTCACTTTCCGTCGTTTCTCGGACAGCATGTTACCGACCTGCAGGAAGAGGACGGGCATTTCGCTCTCGTTACGGAGACCGGCCGTTTTCCGACGAGAGCGGTATTGATCGCGGCCGGCATCGGCGCGTTCTCGCCCCGCCGTCTGCCACAGAAGTGCGCTGAGCCGTGGTACGGCCGCGGGATCTTTGACAACGTCGTGAACCCGGAAGCATTTCGCGATCAGAGGATCGTAATCATCGGCGGGGGAGACTCGGCGTTCGACTGGACGCATCAGCTGCGCGACCGCGCGGCGGCGGTGACACTCGTGCATCGGAGCGACAAGTATCGCGCACACGGCGCGACGGTTGCGGAGGTGAACGCCGCGGTCGCTGCCGGGCGAACGACGCTCCTGCCTTTTCACGAGCTGTTCGAGGTCCTGTTCGAGGGCGAGCGCCTGACTGGCGTCACACTCAGGGACGTGAAGACGAAGGAGACACGGGATGTCGAGGCGGACTCGGTGCTGCCGATGCTCGGCTTCGTCAGCGACATCGGCCCGGTGGTGAACTGGGGGCTGAATCTGGAGAAGAATGAGATCGTCGTGAACTCGCTGATGGAAACGGGACGGCCGGGGATCTATGCAGCGGGAGACATCACCGCGTATCCGGGGAAGCTCAAGCTGATCGCGACCGGATTTGCCGAGGCGGCGACGGCGGTAAACCAGGCCTTCCACTGGATCTACCCGGAGAAGAAAGTGAATCCGGGGCACAGCTCCAACATGGCCGTGTTCGGCCAGAAGGACGACTAGGCTCGTCTCGCTTCAGGTCAGCTATAGGCTACGCGGGGATCGGCCCTGGCGTACGCGAGATCGGTAATCAGGTTCACGAGCACGAACACGACGCTGAGAAAGAGGACCGAGCCGTTTATCGCAGGGAGGTCGCGCCTCGCAATGGCGTTCACTACGTAGCGGCCAATCCCGGGCCAGCTGAAGATTGTCTCCGTAAGAATGCTTCCCGTGAGATAGTAGCCGAAGTCGAGTCCGAGCACGGTCACGATCGGGATGAGCGCATTTCTCAGCGCGTGCCTGACGATTACCGACCGTTCTTTCAATCCCTTCGCTCGCGCCGTGCGGACGAAATCACCGCCCAGCACGTCGAGCATCGCCGAACGTGTGACTCGTGCGAGAAATGCTATCGACCTCGAGCCGAGTGCCAGTGCGGGAAGAATCAGGTACTTGATGCCCCCGTATCCCGACGGCGGCAGCCAGTGGAGCTTGACGGCAAATATCAGAATCAGGATCAGTCCTACCCAGTAAACCGGGAATGAAATTCCCAGATAAGCGAATCCAAGCGACAGCCGGTCGAACCATCCGCCGGGGTTTCGCGAGCTCAGGACGCCGATCGTTATCCCGAGGACCGAAGCGAGGAACATTGCCGAGCCGGCGAGGAGAAGGGTCTTGGGGAAGCGCTCGCGAATGTCCTTGATGATCGGACGCTGCGTGATGTATGACCGCCCCAAATCTCCGCGGAGCACCCCGCCGGCGTAGAGGGCGAACTGCTTGAGAATGGGCTCGTCGAGATGCAGCTCCTTCCGCAGCCGCGCGATTGTCTCGGCGTCGGCTCGCTCGCCGACCATGTCCTGCACGGGATCGCCCGGCGCCACGTAGAGCAGGAGAAATACGACGATCATCACCCCGATGAGCGTCGGGATGGAGAGAAGGAGTCGCCGTACTATGAACGCGAACAAGCTAGGTCGAGGCCGTCACGGCTGGCGCTTGATCTGGACGTTGGTCCACGCCTGTCCGGTGAAGATCGTCGGGACCACAAACCCCGTGATCCACGGCTGTACAGCGTACAGCTCCTTGTAGAAGAAGAGGTAGATCATCGGCGCGTCGTTGAACGCCATGGCGTCTGCGTCGCGGTACATCGCCACTCGCTTTGCCTCGTCCTGCTCACGCCGCGCATCCGAGACGAGCTTGTCGAACTGCGGGTTGGAATAGAACGAGACATTTCCTCCAACGCCCTTGTTCGCGCTGTGAAGGAGCGGATAGAGAAAATCCTCAGCGTCGGGGTAGTCGGCGAACCAGTCCTTCAGCGCCATGTCGGTCTTTCCGCTCCGAGCAGCCTCGCGCATCGACGACGCGTCGCGCTGGATGAGCTTCACCCTGACACCGGCATCGGCGAGGTTTGCCTGGACAGTCTGCGCGATGCGCGGGAAGGGGGGCGTCTGCGATGACCAGAGCTCGAGATCGATTCCGCTCGCATGTCCGGCCGCCGCGAGTAGCTGCTTCGCTTTGGCGACGTCACGAACGTAACCCTTGCGCGTTGAGTCGCCCCCGGCGAGAGAAGGAGGTATGACTCCCGCCGCCAGATTGCCGCGACCGCTCATGATCCCCTCGAGAATCGCGCGCGTATCGGTCGCATAATTCAGCGCCTGCCGGACACGGGGGTCGGC
>JAHFCS010000489.1 GCA_023249395.1 Gemmatimonadota bacterium | reverse complement strand
CTTCCGAAGGGTCCACAGGGTCGTCCGTTGGTCCTGAACCATCGGCTTCGCAAACTGTGGGTTCCGGAAATTCTGGCACATCAATTCCGGAAATTCTGATCACTTCGCCTTCCGACGTCCTGGCCGGTTGAGGTGATGCCTCCGGTGACGTCGGGTCGTCAAGTCCGAGGTGCTTGGTCCGCATCGACGGGCCATCCAGCGTGAGGAAGCGACCGCGCTCGAGCACGCGGTCGACGATGGCATGCGCAAGGTCTTCATCATGGAGCACGCGCCCCCATTGGTTCAACGGCTTATTCGTCGTGAAGATCATCGCGCGCTTCTTCCGATGTCGGTCGTTGACCACGTGAAAGAGCACGTTGGCCGCGTCGGTGCCGCACGAAAGATACCCGACTTCGTCGACGACCAAGACTGAGGGATGCGTGTACGGAGCCAGGGCCGCCGCAAAGCGCCCGGCGCGAAACGCCGCGGAGAGATCATCGATCAATTCGGCCGCCGTCACAAAGAACGCATCGAAGCCCTGCTGAATGGCGCGGTACGCGATCGCGATGGCGAGATGCGTTTTCCCACGACCGGGTTTGCCGGTGAAAATCAGACAGTGTCCTTCCGTCGTGAAGTCGGCCGACAACGCGGATCCGAGTAGCGAAAGCCGCACGGTCGATTGATACAGAAAGTTAAAGTCGTCAATCGTCTTGAGGAACGGAAACCGCGCGCGCCGCACGACCCGTTCGAGGCGCGTCTGTTGCCGGTGCGCAATCTCTTCATTCACGAGCAGCGCGAGGAAATCATGATAGGTCCAGTTCTCCTGTTCCGCGCGCCGTGCGAGCTCGCGCCAGGCGCGTCGCGTATTGGCCAGGTGCAGTCGCTTCAGCAGCGCGTCCAATTCCTGATCAGAGGGGATCATGATCGCCCTCCGTCGGCGTCAAAGGGGAGCGCCGCGCTCGGCCGCGTCCAGGCGCTCCGCGTCGCTCCGCCCCCGCTTCGCGGGGTGCCTCCGGCGGCCTGGACCCGGCCTCCGCGCGACGCGAGCATCGCATCTGCCGCCGGCAGGTCGAACGAAAGCTGCTCGTCGCGTGAGATCGACCCGCCAGGATGCCCTACAAACGACGACCGGGCATTGGGGCGACCTGTACTATCCCCCTCGATCGGCGGTGGGATGGTCACGCCGTCCGCCAGGTAGTGCGCGATGTACTCGGCCCCGATCGCCTGCTCGGCGAGCCCACGCGCGAAGGCCGCGCGCAGCGCCGCCTCGCCGTAGGTGGCGAGCAGGGTGTGAAGGCGATCGACATCGCGCAGCCAGATGCGCGGGCGCCGATGCGTGAGCTCGGTCAGATAGTCCAGGGCGAAGGGCCCCAGCTCGAGGAGATGCTCTCGTTGCAGATAGCGTTTCGCGCGCTTGCCCGAGACGGCGGCCACGTGTTGCGCGCGGTGCTCCGGCAGCGTCGATTTCGCATCCCGCTCAAACAACCGCTGATGGATGGCCTCGAAGCGGCCGGCGACGATCCGGGCGCGATCACGATAGAGGAACAACGTCCCGGGAATGCCGATCGCGTCGGGCGGCATCGAGTACGGATGCGTGTCATGCACGACGGCCGCGGTGGGCCCGACGACGATCGGCACACGGACCGCGAGTTGCTCGGGCGCGACCTTCAGGGGACGCAGGCGCGGCCGCTCCTCCTCGAGCCGCACCGCCGGGATCACCCGCGTGGCCCGGCACGGGCGCTGCGTATTGACCTCTGTCCGCCACTCCACGAGCTGCGCGAGCAGATCGGCGTCGTCGAGAAATCGGCGCTGTTTGAAGAACGAGCCTTTGACCCACCCGACCAGATTCTCAATCGATCCTTTTTGTTCAGGGCTCGACGGCCAGCAGAGTTCGATCCCGAGCCCCAGATCGAGGGCCACGCCCGCGAAGAGCGCATTCCATTCGGTCACGTGCCCGTCCTTGGTCCACGTAAGCGCGACCGTCTTGGGTCGATCGAACACCGCCAAGAGCGGGATCCCGCCGATGAGCGCGAAGTGATCCACCAGCGCGCGCACGAGCGTCTCCGCGCACTCGTCCGGCACAATGGTGACCTCCACCCAGCGCGAGTACTTCAACCGCGAGGCGAAGAAATGTACACGCTCCCGCGCCCCATCGAGGAAGCGGACATCGACCTGGCCGAAATCATGTTGTGAGAATTCTCCGGGAAGACCTTCGAACCGTACGAGCGGGCGGACGGTCTTCGGCCGCACGGCGCTGATCAGATCGTAGAGCGCCGTCTTCCCCCCGGCATAGCCGGCGAGCTTCGCGCGTCGCAGAATCTCGACCGAGAGCAACTCGGGCTCCCGCGTCAGCAACTCCACAACCAACGACCGAAGCGGCTCGGCTTTCGCGGGTCGACCAACATCTCGCCGCTCGCGTTCGTGCGCCATATCAATGTGCGTCACCTCGGGCTCACGCTCGACCCGACGCACGCTGCCGAGTGAGACGCCGGCGAACTTGGCCACGTCGATTTGCGCGTGGCCCGCTCGTCGCAGGACCTGAATCTCGTGCCGCTTGAGCATGTGGATCATTCCTTCCCTCGCTGCTGGATGCAGCGAGTGTGCGACCCGAACGGGTCGGCTCTACGCCAGAATGTGCGGAAGGAATGTGATCAGACTTTCCGGAAAGCGGATGATCAGAATTTCCGGAACCCGCAGCGTTTATGAACCCGTTCG
>JAHFCS010000488.1 GCA_023249395.1 Gemmatimonadota bacterium | reverse complement strand
CAGCGATTCGACGGTCTGATAGAGCTTTCCAAGGATCGCAGCCATCGCCCCCGGACGATTGACCCCTTCGTCGTACATCAGCTGACCCCGCCGCCGCACGAGCTTCGCTGCGTCCGTCAGCGTCGTCGCGGCCGCGGCGTGGTAAGCGGTGTGCTCGCCAAGAGAATGTCCGGCTGCGGCGCGGACATGAGGCCTCAATGCGCGCTGCACGACTTTCCAGACAGCAGCGCCATGCGCGAGAAGCGCCGGCTGAGCGTTGTGAGTCAGCGTCAGGTCGT
Organism: Gemmatimonadota bacterium; assembly: GCA_023249395.1. Classification (GTDB taxonomy): domain Bacteria; phylum Gemmatimonadota; class Gemmatimonadetes; order Gemmatimonadales; family Gemmatimonadaceae; genus UBA4720. The sequence goes on along the minus strand of JAHFCS010000488.1, from coordinate 2,420 downwards.
CGGCTGGGCCCTCGAAGCAAAGCGCGGAGAGGGAGATTCCAAGCGCGTCGTCGACCTCGTCGAACACTGCGCGCGCCTCGGCGAAAGTCTCAGCGAGCTCCTTGCCCATGCCCGGCTTTTGCGATCCCTGACCCGGGAAAAGCAGAACGACGTCCACTTCCTAGAAGCGGATGATCATCGACGCCCAGGTAAATCCGGCGCCGAACGCCACCAGAAGGACCGTGCTGCCTTCCTTGATCCGTCCACGCTCGAGCGCTTCGTCGATTGCGATGGGAATGGACGCCGAAGAGGTGTTGCCGAAGCGATCGACGTTGACATAGACCTTGTCCATCGAAATGTTGGAATGCTTCGCGGTCGCTTCGATGATCCTCACGTTGGCCTGGTGAGGAATGAGGAGATCGATGTCCTCGGCGGTGAGCCTCGCGGCGTCGAGCGCCCTGTCCGCGGCTTCGGACATCGATCTCACAGCGTGCTTGAACACTTCGCGGCCAGCCATGCGGACGAACTGGGTTCGTTCGTCGAGAACCTGCTGCGAGAACTGATTGGTTGCGCCGCCGGCTGGTCGGTACAGCAGATCCGCGAGCTTCCCGTCACTGCGCAGGAATGTTGAAAGGATTCCCTTGCCAGTCTTTGCCCGCTGAACGATCGCCGCACCAGAACCGTCGCCGAAGAGAACGCACGTAGCGCGGTCCTTCCAGTCCACGATCGCACTCATCTTCTCCGATCCAACCACTAGAATCGTCTCCGCAACGCCTGAAGTGATCATCCCCTCGGCAACGGTCATCCCGTACAGCCAGCCGGAGCACGCCGCCCCGATGTCAAATGCGGCTGCGCGGCCGGCGCCGAGCTCGGCCTGGAGGTCCACTGCAGTGGACGGAAGCAAACGATCCGGCGTCGCGGTACTGAGGATGATCATGTCCAGCTGGCCCGGATGGACGTCGGCGCGCTCCATTGCCTTGTGCGAAGCCTCGGCCGCCATGGAGCACGTTGTCTCGCCGTTTCGTGCGATCCGGCGCTCGACGATTCCGGAGCGCTCGAAAATCCAGTCGTGCGATGTCTCGATGCCTATCGCGGCGAAGTCGTAATTCGTCATCACCCCTTCGGGGACACCTCTCCCCGTTCCGACAATGGCGGCGATTGGACGCTTCACGCGACCTGCCCGGCGCCGAGCGACGAAGCCGACTTCATCAACCGCTCTTCGATGTGCTCATTCATTCGCGTTTCAACCGCGCGCACGGCGACCTTGATGGCGTTCTTGATCGCACGCGGTGGCGAGTTGCCATGACAGATGATGCTGACGCCTCGGACACCGAGCAGTGGCGCGCCTCCGTAAGCAGTCGAATCAAGAGGACTCAGTGCAGCCTCGAGCGTCGCGTTGTCAAATGACGGGTCCGCCGTCAACAGGGCGACGATCATCGGCATCACCGCCTCGTAGAACTTGAGCACGACGTTGCCGACGAAGCCGTCACAGACGACCACGTCGATTGGCCCGCGAGGGCTCGCCCCTGCGGGCAGATCGCGACCCTCGACGTTTCCCTGGAAGTTGAAGCCTGCACGTTCGAAGAGAGCATGAGCAGCCTTGGTCGTGCTGTTTCCCTTCTCCTTCTCTTCACCGATGCTGAGCAGTCCGACGACCGGTCTCTCGCGACCGAGAACGTACTCCGCATAGACGGATCCCAGCCAGGCGAACTGTACGAGCTCGTTTGGCGAACAGTACACATTCGCGCCGGAATCGAGGACGACGATCGGCCTTGTGGCCGTCGGGAAGATTGCCGCGATCGCTGGACGGGCGAGTCCGGCGTGACGGCCGAGTAGAAGCGCCGAGGCGGCCATCTGGGCGCCGGTGTTTCCAGCGGAAACGAAAGCGTCCGAGGCCTGTTCCGCCTGAAGGCGAAGGCCGACCGACATTGGATTGTTGGACCCGCTGCTTAGGGCCGCGGTCGGCTTGTCCGACATGGAAATCGTGTCCGGCGCTTCGACGAGAAAGAGCCGGCGGCGGAGGTCGGCAAACTCCGACATTTCGCCGCCGAGAAGCGCGGCGAGCTGATCCTCGATGACTTTGGTTTGCCCGACGAGCTGGACGACGTGTTCGTCGTGAAGCTCGGCAAGTGCGTAAAGCGCTCCGGCGATAGTTGCCCTGGGAGCAAAGTCACCCCCCATGGCGTCCAACGCGATGCGCGCCAAAGCTATGCTTCCCTGGCCGCTACTCGCTGCTCACCGTCGTAGTAACCGCACTCGTCGCATACGTGATGGGGACGCTTCATGCTCTGGCAGCGGGGGCACTTCTGGATCGCGATTGCGGGCGCGGTCTTATGTGTGTTTCGCGCGCGCTTCTTCCTCTTGGAGGTACGTCTCTTCGGAACGGCCATTTGATGTCGGAAATAGACTTGGTGTAGGCTCTAGGACAGGTCGTCGCGAAT
>JAHFCS010000041.1 GCA_023249395.1 Gemmatimonadota bacterium | reverse complement strand
GGTGTGATCACCGCCGTCGTCGTGCCCAGATCGCGATTCACTCTGTCGATGGCGTGAAGAACGAGCTTTCCCGTCTCGTAATCGAGCGCTCCCGTCGGCTCGTCGCACAGGAGGACATCCGGACGCTTCGCCACCGCGCGCGCGATTGCCACTCGCTGCTGCTCTCCACCGGAGAGCTGCGCCGGAAAGTGATTGGCTCTGTCAGTGAGTCCGACGAGATCGAGCGCATCGGCCGGCTTCATCGGATCTTTGCTGATGTCGGTGACGAGCGCGACGTTCTCGAGCGCTGTGAGACTCGGAATCAGATTGTAGAACTGGAACACGAATCCCACGTGGTCGCGCCGAAACTCGGTCAGCGCCGTATCGCTCGCTTTCGTCAAATCGTGATCGAGAAATCGAACCGTGCCTGCCGTCGGGACGTCCAATCCTCCAAGAATATTGAGCAGCGTGGATTTTCCGGAGCCCGATGCGCCGAGGAGTACCAGAAACTCACCGGCGTAGATGTCGAGATCCATCTCGCGCAGCGCATGAACCTCGATCTCTCCCATGTGGTAAACTTTCGTGAGGCGCCGCACCTGAAACACCGCTAACCGTGGCGCCGGCTCAGTCTCCTGCTTACGCGGGCCAGGACGCTCCAACGCGCTGGCTCGGACGATACCTCCGGCTGCCACCATCAGCTGGCACCTCCAGGCCATTGTTGAATGACAACTCACAATGGCGGCAGGACGGGCAGCTTTGTGTCAGCGGATAGCCGGTCTCTTGAGAGGAGTTTCCCTACGGGCGTTCCGGCGTATCGCCGTCTCTGGAATTTCCCTACAGAAATCGGGGATTCCGCCCGACAGATTGCCCGCGTATGCGCAGTATCCTTTTGGTGTTCCACGAGGCGCGGTCGCGATGAGGTGAGATCGAGGCCTCCAATCGTGGCCCACCATGAGGCGCACCCACATGTCAATTGACCTATCCTCTCCGGGTGGCGTTGCCACGGTCGCGGAAACTGACCGCTACACAACGGGACCGCTGCTCGTCGCCACTGACGGAAGCACCTCGTCCGAGGCCGCATTCCCAGCCGCGATGCTGCTCGCCGACCACATGCACGCAGATGTCGAAGTGCTCTCGGTGATAGAGACGCTGCCGGTGATTCCCGACTATCCCAGCACCACGCAGATAGCCTACCTGAGCGAGGCGATGAATCCCGAGGTGTTTCGTCGGCGTGCTTCGGAGCAGGTTAAAAGCCTCGGCGATCGTGCAGCCGGGTGGCCGATTGACGTCGAGCCGGGCAACCCGGTCACAGTAATCGCACGCGAAGCAAGAGAGCGCAACGCGCGGATGATAGTCATCGGGCTCAACCACCACGACAGACTCGACCGTTTGCTGTGGGGCGACACCATGCTGGGCCTCATCCGGCGCGGCGACGCTCCGGTGTTGGCGGCTTCGCCGGCGTTCAAGTCGCTCCCACGACGGGTCGTTGTTGCGGTGGACTTCAGTCGCGCCAGCGCCGCCGCGTTGCGGGCGGCGTTGATGCTGCTCGAAGAGCCTGCGACGGTCTATCTCGCTCACGTCAAAGTCGCGAGCGAGCTCCCGTTGAGCGAGATGGCTCTGTGGGACCGCGAGTACGACCTGTCGCTTCCCGAATCGTTCGATCGTGTCATCGCAGGACTCGACATATCAGCGGGGATTCGTATCGAACGGGTGACTCTCCAGGGGAGCATCGCGAAAGAAATTCTCAAGTTCGCCGAGTCGGTGGACGCAAATCTACTCGTCGCCGGCAGTCACGGACGCGGTGCACTTGGCCGCCTCGTTGTCGGCAGTGTCGCAACTCACCTGCTTCGCGGCACATCGTGCTCGATAATGATCGTTCCCCGTGCCGCCACGACTTCTCTGGGACGTCAGCTTCACGAGGTCGTCACGGAGGCTCCTGTGCCGATCGGGATGTCGGACTGGTCGCTTCGCCTCAGCGAATTCACGCGGCGGAACGCTGCCCGGCATGTGGTGCTCGAAGTAGACGATCCTGAGATCGGCTCACAGGCCGAAGTGACGGACTATCCCTTCCTCGGAGCGGATTTCGATCGCCAGACGGGACGAGTGGAGATCATGCTCGGCGATCGCGAGCCGGGTGGGCGGCACCTCACGCACAGCACCAGCGGCGTGACGTCGATCGATGTCCTCGTTGATGCAAACAACAGGGATACCGTGCTGAGGCTCGCGCACGGAAACGGCCAGACGCTGGTGACGTTCATCTAGCAGCGGGGGAGAAGAAAGCCCGGCGCCCGGTCTTCCGGACGCCGGGCTTTCTTTTTTTTCGATTACTGAATCTCGCGGGTGACCCGCCAGCGACCACTCGAAGGCAGATGTCCGAATCCGCTTCCTGTTGTGTCGAACGTGCCTTCAATTGTTCGCGAATCGGTGAAGGCGCCGTGGAAGGTCGTGGCAAGCTGGCAGCCACATTCAGGGTCACGATAGGGATCGAGTCTGCCCACTACCTTGTTTCCTTCCATTCGTACGAAGCGAATCGTGATCAGCTCGCTGGTGCTGGAAGGGGCAACGCTGCTCACCACTGCGCGATCCGCTGGCACGAGCGGGCTCGTTGGAGAGCGCGCAATCATTACTACATTCCCGAACGCAGTGTCCTTTCCCGCCTGAAGGGTGAAGACGATGTTACCGCTTCTGCCGGTCTCGGGACTGGTGTAATCGCCTGTCCACTTTCCGACGAGGGCGCTAAGATCTGAGCTCAGCCCAACAACTGGAACAGGTGTGGGCCGAGAGGCACAGGCGAATGATGTTGCGATGAGTATCGCGGCAATTACGATTGCTGATTTCTTCATTGTCATTCCTGTATCTCGTAAGTGGTCGGGAGAGAATCTCGTTTCTCCCTGCGGGCCATCATGCCGCGGCGACCTGCGTGCGTCGCCGATTAGCGCGCCTCGCCAGGCGCCATTCCTTGAATGCGTCACCGGTTGCGCTTCCGAGATTCCATAGCGTTCCCCCAAGACTCGCTGCCCATCCCACCGCGATGATGAACAGGAACTTCGTGCTGAGAGTCTGGTCGCTCGACGTGGCGAAAGCGTACGCGAGAACGGGCGTCAGTATCGCCGTACCGACAAGCACGCTTCGGAATGCGCGGGTCCAGGTGAAGAGGCGGCCAGCGAAGGTGAAGAAAATCCACGCCACCGCAACGGAGAGAAGAGCGGCAGGGCCAACGAACGTGAGCAGATCGACGAAGCCATTTGCCTGCCCCGCTGCGGCCACAACCCATTCGAAGACGATTACCGCCATGGCGCTTGCGACAAAAAGACTTCTGTGACTGAGCATTGTCCCTCCGTGCAGATCCTGCGAATGGAGATTAGCCGTACGCGTGATAGGCTTGCATCGGGGTAATCACCAACCTTGGTGCGAGAATTCCCTACCAGTGTAGCCGCACGTGTGAGGGTCCTGTGAGGAGATTGCTTACCAACAATCGCTGTTACGCCGACAGATTCCGAAGGGAAAATCTGCGACATTCCGCGTGTTCGGATTCCTCCCTTCCGGTCCAACAGGCCAAGCAGATTTCCGAGCAATCCGAACCAGCACTCAACTCCACAAAGTGGAGCGACGCCGGCTCGTGCAGCCGGGACTCAAAGGTTCGGGGGTTATATGCATTCCCTATCTTCACTTGGATTCTCTTCTCCACGCTTGAAAGCCGCGTGGCTGGCAGCCGGCGCCGCAGCCGCTGCCGCACTCGTGACGCTCGGAGCCTGCTCCGACGCTGCCGTGTCGAAGATTGCGGCTCCCAAACAACTCGACCCACGGGCACACGATGTCCTGCCCATTGGCGCTCTCCATGCCGAAATCCTGCTCTGTCTGGATCCGAGCAGCGCGCCGGGGACATACCATTTTGTCATCACTCAGGACGCTTTCCCGACGCCAGAGGCGACTGACGTAGTTACTTCACCGATGGATCTCGTACCGGGGTTTGCCGGTGGTCCATGCGTCCATGTATTGCAGCGCTCGACCACGATCGGTGACAACTATGTCATCGACACGAACAACGGCGACATCCTCGCCAACTTCGACCACGATAACCCGCCGCCTGGCACGGCGCCTTACAATCCGCCAGGAATAGTCCACATCGCGGCCACGGTCCCCGGTGGCTACACGGTCGACCTCAACTGCACCAGCGACCAGCCATCGCTCGTCATCAATTGCTCGACGAATCCCACCGCACTGGGTGTGAACGTCTTTCACGGGGCGAGCGTCACATACAAGTTCACGGGAGCGCCCATACTCGAGGATTGCGTACTCGGCTATCCCTTCACCAGCAGCAATCCCCGGACGAGGCTTGCCTTCAACGAGAGCGAGGTTCTCTCCGCTTTCGGTCTCGGCACAGGCGGCGCCAGCAATGAGCTCCGCGTTTGGTACACCGATGAACACGCGCTCACGCTTGGTGTCAACAAGGTTTCGGTGAAGGATGGTCCGCCCAACATCACGACGGTAACGAACTACCCGAGCTTCACGCCACAGGTCGGCGCAATCGGAGCCGCGAACCCCGTGAACGTCGGCGACCTGGACATTACAGGCGACCAGAGAGCGACCGATGGGTTTGAGCGGCCGCTGTTCCCCGCGCTCTTCATCACCGACATCACCGGCCTTACCGATGATGTCGCGCACACCGATCCTGCAATCAGGGCTGGCGACTGGCAGTTCGGTGGTACCCCGGTCCCGCCACATGCGGTCTATGGCACCTGGAAAGCAGCGGCGATCTTCCTGGACAAGACGAAGAATCCTGACCAGAGAACGATGACTCCTGGGTCAGATCCGGCGAAGAACCACAAGAACGTCGGCCCTCCGCCCGCAACTCCGCCGCCGGCAGGTGCCCAGGATTTCGGCTTCTCTGCCGAGGTTGTCTGGGACCTCAACAGCCTCGGGTTGCAGGCGGGGCACAGTTACCGGTTGCAGTTCATGGTACATGACGGCGACCAGAACAAGACAGGCGGGGATGTTGGCGAGGCCTGCGCAAACCTGTCGAAATAGGCTGACCCAACCACTCAGAGCGCTTCGCTAAATGTGAAGCGCTCGAGGCGGGGACTTCCGAAAGGAAGTCCCCGCCGATTTGCATACGTGCGACTCGCGTTTCGCTGTGAGGAGATGTCTTACGAACAATCAATGTTCCACCGACAGATTCGAGGGGGATTAGCTGCAATCTTGCTTCTGTACGGATTCGTTCATCAACGGGCCAGCAGGCCAAGGGGGCATACAATGAAATCCGATACCCAACTCCACAAAGACGTGCTCGAGGAGCTGAAGTGGGAGCCGAGCCTCTCGGAGAAGGAGATTGCGGTGGCGGTAAAGGACGGGGTCGTGACACTCGGCGGCTACGTCCAGAGCTACGCGGAGAAACGCGCGGCCGAACATACCGTGAGTCGCGTAGCGGGAGTCCGCGCGATCGCCGAGGACATCAAGGTAAAGCTGCCGACTTCAAGGCTGCGCTCCGATTCGGAGATTGCGCACGCGGCGCTCAACGCGCTCAAGTGGGACATCGAGGTTCCCGATGAGCTGATCAAGGTGAAAGTCGAGAACGGGTGGATCACGCTCGACGGAAGCGTGGACTACTTCTATCAGAAGAATGCCGCCGACCGGTGCGTCAGATTCCTCACCGGAGTCAAAGGCGTCACGAACATGGTTTCGGTGAAGCCTGGCGTCGCAACGGCGCAGGTGAATCGGAACATCATGGACGCCCTGAAGCGCCGTGCTGAAATGGACGCGGGCAACATCAAGGTCGATTCGATTGACGGGAAGGTCACGCTGAAGGGCTCGGTTCACTCGTGGCTCGAGCTGAAAGAGGCAGAGAATGCGGCGTGGGCGACCCCCGGCGTCTGGTCGGTCGACGATCGCCTGGCAGTAGTGCCGTAGCAGTCTCAATCGGCGGTCTCGGACGGCCAGAACTTTCCGGTGAATTCCTACAGTAGTTCAGGTTTTCACTGACAGGCCGAGACGTCAGAGACCGCTATATTCCGCTCGCGTTCACAGGACGGCATAACTGTGGACGGAGCTTTCCCCCGGGACGCCGGCGGAGGGCAGCTCGATGGAAGTTCGAATCCGTCGTGTGATTGTGAGGTAGCTGGCCACAATCGATGATCCGGGATATCCGGAACGCCTGAGTCGGCCGTCCGATGAGGGTAAGGATGTCAGTCCGACTGTGTTGATTCACAGAAAGCGAACCGGCTACGGCATCCGCCAGCGAAACGGAGCCTCCGCAAAATGGGAAACCATGATGCGGGGGCTTTCGTTTTACATGAGAGACGATCTGGCCATCAAGCGGTTCGAGACGTATTAAGGAGATGCATGCCACAGTCTCAGCAGAGCGCCGGTCCCGTATTGGTCGGCATTGACTTCAGCGAGTCGTCGGCTGCCGTCGCCCAATGGGTGAGGCGCTACTTTGCGCCCGGCCTGGAGCTCGTCTTTGTGCACTCGCTGGTGACCCCGGAATGGCCCGTATTTCTGTCACGAACATTGTCATTGCCGGAGTCATTCATGGACAATGCCCGCGCCGGGGCCGACCAGAGACTTCGTGAGATGGCACTCGCCGCTCCGGACTCGCGAATCAGCACGCGGGTTGCGCTGGGCCGTCCCGCTGAGGCGCTCGCTGACGTCGCCAGGGAGCTGCACGCCGAGCTCATTGCGGTCGGCAAGCATGGAGAGCGGGGACGAGTCCGCGGATACACTGGAAGCACTACAGACCGCCTCGCCAGAATCTCTCCGGTGCCGGTGCTGACGGTCGGAGGTCAATTCTCCAGAGTACCCAAACGGATTCTCGTCGCGTTGACGTTCTCTTCGATCACACCCCTCGTCGTGGAATGGACGAGAACGCTCTCGGACCGCTTCGGCGCAAACGTGTTCGGAATTCACGTCATCGGGTCGGCGGTGCTCGGACACGTGCTTTCGATGTCGGAAGTGACCCAGGGCAAGTCTCTCACCCAACCCGAGATCGACCGCGTCTTCAGTGACGAAAGCGACGGATGGCGAAAGCAGCTGCTCGATGCGGGAATCCCGAGTGAACGAGTCAGAACCGAGATCGCCTTTGGAGATGTTGCCCAGGAAGTTCTTGCCACCGCGGGGCGTGAAGGCGCTGACCTCATTGTCATGGGCAGCCATGCGAGCACCGTCCGTCGGGCGCTCCTCGGCAGCGCGGCGAGTGCCGTCCTGCGTGAAGCCGAGGTGCCGGTACTTGTGGTAGTTGCTCCCGACGATGAGATATCATGACAACGCCACAATTGGAGGCGAAGGTGCAGACCGAAGAGCACAAGGTAGCCGGCGAGGATCTGCTGTCCCGCATCAAGGAGCTCGTTCATCAGGGCAATGTACGCCGCATCATCATCAAGAACAGTGAGGGCCGCAGCCTTCTCGAGATCCCGCTGACAGTTGGAGTGGTAGGCGCAGTCCTGCTACCGATATGGGTAGCCGTCGGGGCGATCGCCGCGCTGGCTAAGGATTACACTCTCGAGGTCGAGAAGCAGGACTGACTCGCGCCTGCTGTCCCGAGCTGCTGGTTACGAGAACACGTAGGTGCGACGCCCTATGAGGTGATCGGCGACCGCCTTCGCGACATCGGTTGTGGTAACGATTCCGAGAAGCGCCCCGCCCTTCATCACCAGAACGCGGTGTATCTGCGCCTGTCGCATGAAGGCTGAGGCCTCCTCGACGCTGCATTCCGGCGGGAGCGAATGCACCGTTCGCGTCATGACCTCGGAGACCATGACCTCGTCGAGGTGAGTTCGAGAGCGGCGACCTACACCGAGCGAACCGCTGGTCTCATCGTGTTCGGCGAGAAAGTCCAGCAGATCGGTGGCAGTGAATACTCCGACGACCTTGGCGCCCGAGACGACGGGAACGCCGCTGATGTGTTGTTCGGAGAGCAGCTCCATCGCTTCGCGAAGGGTCGCCTGCGGGCCGGCGCTGACCAGGTCAGCGGTCATGATGTCTTTGAGCTTGAGCACGGTTTCCCTCCGTTGCGATGTCCTGCGGACGCCGCGCGATACCCTGCGAGGCGCCTGCGCAGCTTCACCACAAGTATGCCCGGGCCTGCCCGGGAGGGGGGGCGGGAGTTACCTGATTTCCCGTGAGGGAATCCCGCATCCCCTGGCAGGCATCGCTCAGTCCTCCACCTCGAGGTGACCTTTCATTCCCAGCGCCGCGTGGGGATCGCACTGGAAGTAGTACTTTCCCTTCGGAAAGTTCACCAGGACATCATACGTCTGGCCCGGCAGCTGGAGGAGGTCGCTCGCGGGCGGTAGTCCCGTCTTTACGGTGTTCGAATCGGGCAGGAAATGGACATTGTGGACCCCTATCTTGAGCGTATAGCGGACGACATCGCCTCTATGCGCCTCGATCTCGTTCGGCTGAAAGAAGTTCCCCTTCTCGTTCGACACCAGTTCGACGACGATGACCTTGCCCCCCGGCGCGGGCTCGATAGGCCCAGGCCCCGCCGTTGCCATCGCCGGTGCCGCTACAGGCGCTGCGGATTGAGCACTTTCCGGGGCCGCACCGCGAGTGTTGTCCTTGCTGCACGCGGCGATCAGCGCGAGCGCTGCAAAGCCACCAACGAAAAACCGAGTCGTCATGATAATCCTCTTTGAAGAAAGTTGTGCCGCACAGACCTGCCGGCGACGCTGAATTTTAACTAGAAGTCCTTTCGCTCGAACGCGCGCATTCCGAGCATTGCGGGAATGACGGCCCAAAGCGTAAGCGCCGCAGCCGCAAGGGCGGTTCCCACCGAGCCGCCGAAGAACTGCCTCATCACCGCCCCGGTGTATCCCAGAAGCGCCGAGACGTCGAAGCGAAGGAGGAGAACCACGCGCGCCAGATCGACCGGGTTTGCCGCCATCAACCCGAGCAGTGGCCGCTCGAGCGGGTAGTCCGCCAGAATCGATACCAGAAGAAGCACCAGACCGTCGTACAGCACAGCGAACATCAGCCAGAGAGCGATCGCAATGCCGAGTCCCTTCATCCGATCGTCCGATCGGGCAACAATGAGGAACGCAATCGCGGTGAACACAACGGTGAGCGCGACTCCGGTCCCGAGCAGTGCAACCAGGGTGCCGCGAGCCACCGGATTGTCACCGGCATGCAATGCCACCGGCGCGACGATGCCAGCCACCAGCGCGAGTGACAAAGGCACGGCCAAGCCTGCGAAGAGTCCGCCGAACAGCTGCCTTCGCCGCAGCGGCTGCGCAAGGAGCAGCTCCGTGAACTCACGCGCGTTGTAGAGGTACACGGTCGCAAATACGATGGTGACCAGCGGCACGACGAAGAGCACGATGTTCACGAGGCTCAGCAATGCCCTCTCACCGGCGCCTCCGAACCGCAGCAGCGCGTCGGTCACGAGGACGAGGAACATCGCGTAGCCGAGCAGCCACCGGCTGCGGAGGACATCCCGAACTTCATACCTGGCGACCTTCGCGGTGACGTTCATGCCGCGGCTCCACCTGTCATCATGGCTGCAATCGCACGCTCGAGATTCGTCTGCCTGGTAAGACTCTTGATGTCGTGCACGGGGCCCGCGAACTCTATTCGGCCGTCGTGCAGAAAGGCGACGTCGTCAGCCAGCTCTTCGATCTCGCTCATGATGTGCGACGTCAGGACGAAGGTTCGTCCCGCTTCACGCTCGGCCACGATCTTTCTTTTCAGAACGCCGCTCCCAACCGGATCGAGCCCTGCCGTAGGCTCATCGAGAATGAGCAGGTCCGGCTTGAAGAGAAATGCCATCACCGCGTTCACTTTTTGACGCGTACCGCCGGAGAGCGTTCGCAGAGGTTTTCGCAGCTCACCCGAGAGAGAGAATGCCTCTATCAGATCCTCGTCCAGGATCGCCCGCTTTCCGCGCAGGTCCTTGAGCATCTCGAATAGCTCCGACGCCGTGAGATTCTCAGGGAATCGCGCAATCTGCGGCATGTAGCCGATGCGCTCGCGGTACGCGTCGTTGTCGGCAACGTCGATTCCGTCCACCACGATCGTCCCTGCATCGGGACGGGTGAGACC
>JAHFCS010000040.1 GCA_023249395.1 Gemmatimonadota bacterium | reverse complement strand
TCCACGAGCAGCTCGCCCGGCTCAAGTGCAGTGCGGCGCGCACCCACAAAGAAATCTGCGGCTGCTATTTCACGCATCGCATCAGGCGATGCAATTCGTAGCCGCGCATTCCCGGCGAGTGCTGCTGGCGGCAGATCTGCACAGGAAACAGCGCGGCAGAAGTTGCCGCCGACGGTGGCACGACTGCGGACTTGCGCACTGCCCAGTGCGCGCGCTGCTTCGGAAAGCGCCGGAAGCCACTCCTTGACCCCGGGCGACCGCGCAAGCGCGGCAACGGTGGTCAGCGCGCCAATGCACAACATTCCGTCCTCGACTGCAATGCCGCGCAACTCCGGGATTGCAGCGAGCGAGATGAGCTCCGTCGCCGTCTCGCGTCCGCGTTCGTAATCCGGTATCAGCTCGGTGCCGCCGGCCAGGAACGCCCCGCTCTCTCCCAGGCGCTTCCCGAGCACACAGGCATCGCGCAGAGTCGGTGGACGGTGGTAGTGGAGCTCGGGCATCGTCAAGCGACCGCCGACGCAGAGGCGGCGCTCCACGCCGCGTCCTGTCCAAGCTTGCGATATCGGAATCCGCCCCAGAGCGCCGCGCCGATGGCGCCCGCGAAAATCGCGTCTTCATGCGTCACGACCTCGCGCGCGCGACCATCCTGTGTCGCTTTCCTCTCCAACGCATCCCGCAGCGCGCCGATCATGCCGACATCTGACGCCAGGCCGCCGCTCACGAACACCGGCCCATCGAACTGCAGCGATCGCAGAAGTCTCGCAAACCGCTCCGCCATGCTCTCGTGCACGCCGCGCAGGATGTCCGCCGTGGTAATGCCGCGCGACACCATGTTGATGACGTCCGTCTCCGCGAGCACCGCGCAGATGGAGCTGACCTTTTCCGGATTGGCCGCCGTCAGCGAAAGCGGGCCGATCTCTTCCTGCGATACGCCGAGATAGCGCGCGATGTTCTCGAGAAACTGACCGGAGCCCGACGCGCACTGGCTCGTCATCTTGTAATCCAGCACTCGCCCGTGCTCGTCCATCGACAGCGCTCGGGTATGCAGCGCCCCCACGTCGAGAACGGCGCGCGACCTGGGCGCGAGGAACAGCGCACCGCGCGCGTGCGTCGTCATACCATAGAAGTGGCCTGTGGCGAAGGGTACGTCGTTGCCTTCGCCCGTCGTCGCGATGTAATGGATCTCGTCCACACCGGCTTCATCGATGGCGGCGTGAAACACTTCGTCAACGACTTTCGCAACTTCACGACGCCGGATCCGCGACGAGACCTTCGCCAGCATGCTATCGTCCCCGCCCGCCCCGCCCGCCCCGCCCGCGCCGCCCGCCCCGCCCGCAGTGCGAAAGATCATCACCTTCACCGCGCCGCTGCCGACGTCGATGCCCGCGCTCACGTGCATCAGCTCACCATCCTTTTGGCAAAGAGCGCCGCGCCCAACGCACCGGTGTAGATGCTGTCGGCCGAGATGTTGATCTGGCGGGCGCCGTAATTCTCTTCCACCAGCTCGCGAATCGCGCGTACCGCAGCGGGATTCTTCGCCACCCCGCCGGTAAACGTGAACTCGTCCGAGACGCCGCCCGATCTTGCCAGCAGGCTCATCGCGCGCAGCACGATCGCCCGGTGCAGACCCGCCAGAATGTCTTCGCGCTTCTGGCCCAGCGAGAGCAGCTCGCGCAGCTCGGCGCCGGCGAACACGGTGCAGGTGGAGTTGATCTTCACCGTTCGCGTCGATTTCTCGGCGAGAGGTCCCAGCTCGTGCAGTCCGAGGTTCATCTCATCGGCGATGTAGCCGAGGTAGCGTCCGCAGCCGGCAGCGCAGCGGTCGTTCATCTGGAAGCCGGTCACGATGCCGTCCGGATCGACCTGTATCGCCTTTGTGTCCTGGCCACCGATGTCGAGCACCGTTCGCGTCAGCGGAAAGAGAGCGTGTGCGCCGAGCCCGTGGCAAAGGATCTCGGACCGAATCTGCTCCTTTGGAAAGGGCAGTCGCGCCCGCCCGTAGCCCGTGCCAACCGTGAACGCGGGAGTGAGATCGGTGGCCACCGCGGCATCGACGGCGCCGGCCAGCTCGATCGGATCACCGATGCGATGCAGGGCCTCCCCGATATGATCGCGAAAATCCAGCTCGAGCGGCTCGTTTTCCACGCGGATGATGCACTTGTCGTACAGTCCCACGAGCCGGTCGAAGGTAACGCCGTGGCTTCCGGCGACCTCTTCGGCAAGGCGCATGAACGCTGATCCCGCGGAGTCCCGGAAGAAATCGGAGCGGGCCGCCGGCGGCTGTGTGAACCGGTCTTCTTCCTCGTCGAGGATCAGGGAGCAGACCTTCTCCAGCGCGCGTTCATAGGCAGGGCGGAGCGCCGCGGGAATCGAGCGCTGCACTTCCTCCTGCATCAGCTGCTCGAGCCGACGCAGCTGGTGGAGGAACTGCTCGAGCACGAACGCCCGCCGCAGCTTCTGCACTGCGGTGGCTGCTATCGCACTCGCCGCCCGCTGCTGAATGAGACCGAAGCGCGCATTGATGAAAGCTTCGGTCCGTGCGACGGCGGCAGCGAGATCGTAGTTCGACCGCGAGTTGGTGATGCCGCGGCCGAGTATCGCCCCGGTCTCTTCGAGAACGACCGCCTTGGTGGTGGTCGACCCGAGATCAATGCCGACGACGCAGCTCATGCAACCGCCGCGCTCGTCAGAGGATCGCTCGCGACCGTGGCGCCGGTACCCGAACCTTGGCGTCGGCTCTCGATCATCTGGAAGTAGCTCTCGAGTCGATTCTTTATGTTCGCCTGCGAGAAGTACCGCGGATCGACGAGGTCACTCTCGATGAATGCGCCGGGCACGCCCGTGCGCTTCTCGACCTCCCGCAGGATCATCAGCTGTCCCGCTGAAAACGAATTGCACGACTTGATGGAGTTGATCACGAAACCGTCCGCCTCGTACTCGCGGATGTAGCGCGAGATCATCTCGATGCGCGAAGGGAGATTCAGGTTCGTGTAGCATCCGCTGCAGTAGTCGGCAAGAGTGCCGAGCGGGTCGTCCGGATTGTGGCGGAAGCCGAAGTCATATGTGCCGCCCACCTTCGTGTAGGTGGAAGCAACGACGACGGCTTTTTCGTCGGTGAACATCTTCCAGAAGTCGCGGAAGTGCGTCCAGCTCGGAGGTCCCTCCACGACGAGTCGATACCGCTGGTCGTCGAGAGATCCGTCGGGCACGATCGGGCCGAGGCCTGCGGCCGCCCTGGCGTAAACTTCCTCCCGCAGCGCGCGATAGTACTCGACCCCTTCCTCTGTTCCACGAAACGCGCTGAAGATCGGACCGACGTAGTACACCGTTCCGAAATAACCGTCGATGGGACTCGGTTTCAGCTTACCCGACTGCAGCACCGCAACGAGATCATCTTCGGCGAGAGCGGAGAGCCTGAGATTCTCGCGCAGCTTTTCCTCGTCGTAGGCACGCCCGGTCGCTTTCTCCAACGCCGGAATCACCTGCTCCCGGAGCTGGCGAATCATGTACTCCCGATGCTCGGGCTCGAGCTTGCCGTCGCCCTGATAGGGGACGTGAAAGAACACAGCCGGACAGTCGTACTCCTCGCGAAGCAGCTCGAACCACTTCATGAACGTGTAGCAGCCCGTATAAGACAGAAGCAGCAGATCGGGCTTGGGCAGCTTTGTCCCCGAGGGACCGATGTTGCCGGACTTCACCATGCCGATGTCGCACTTCACGTACGCGCACACATCCTCGGAGTGCCCGGCGCGCTCGGCCTCCGCGATGTAATCGCCGGACAGCTTTCGCATGCCGGATTGCAGTGCGTTGATCTCGGGGAGCACCGGGAGCGCGCCGAACGAGCGAATCAGCTCGGTGAGATTCCCCGGAACGAAAGTGTAGACGACTGGCTCGTGGTTCGCGGGCGCCTGCTCCAGCCGCTCGAAGTGCCGCGCGATCATCTCCTTCTGGAGGATCATCGAGCGGTCCTTGAGAATTTCTTTCTGCGCCATCATTCAGCTCCCGCGTTCCAAAGCTTGAGGGAATCGGCGAAGGTGCCGGCCTGCTCCCGGAATTGCTGAAATTGTCCAGTGTTCTCGGAGTACTTGAATGCGATGCATGGAAGGCCGGCCGCCTCGGCTCCCTTCCGCAACATCGGCTGGTCGAGCAGCGCCGGATCGCAGAAGCTCGGCGCCGCGAAGATCACCCCTTCGGCACCCGCCGCCTCGGCCCGTTCCTTCATGACCCGACGCTTGCGAAGTGAATCGCCCTCGTAGAGCACCGAGGTGCGCAGCTCGGTCTGGACGAACGCATCCGCGAGCGCGTGCACGGGGTCGCCGGCAAGCGACACGTCGGCGGTGAGGAAGCGCGTGCCGAGCACGAAGTCGTCATCGACGACATAACAGCCCGCGCGCTCTATCGATTTTATCAGGCCGAGCGGGGGCTGTTCGCAGAAGGCACCAGCGACGACGACGCGGCTGTTGTCGCGCGGCCTGCGCCGGTCGGAATCCACGGCAGCGAGATAGCGACGCGCCTGCACGATGAACTCATCAACGGGTACGACTTCGCAAGCGCGCAGGAGGAGATACAGTTCCTCGGTGGGAAGGTCCCACGGTCGTTCGCGCCGAGTCGCATACAGCTCTCGCACCACAGTGCGCATCTCGTTGTAGACGGCGATTGACTGGAAAAGCTCAGCATCGTCGGGCACGTGGCCGGACACCTCGCCGAGGTCGCGCATGACGTGTCGCAGCTCTGCTTCGTAGAACGTTGTGGCCGTCTCCGGATCGGAGACCTGGGGGACGTCGATGTATCGCACGTACACGTCCGGATAGAGCAGCTTCCAGATGCCTGAAAGGTTCCGGATCACGTCGCAGGTGGAAGGAAAGAGTACGGCCGACAGCATGTCGAGACGGCCTGACTGCGCGAGCTCGATGATGGAGCGCGGCAGATGGCAGATGTAGGATTGGTAGAAGGCGTCGCCGCGGATGATCTCCAGGCGGTCGCCTCCGCCGTGAATCCCGACCGGCAGGAAACCGCAGGCGTGGAGGATTTCCCGGGGCACGTAGACCGGCAGGTACCCGGCGGCCTTGGAGCCGGGATTGTCGTTCAGCCACCGGTGTACGGCGCTGAAATCCAGGTCTTCGTAGAGCTCCCGCGCCCATTCGACGACGGCACTTCGCACCCGGCCTCCGGACTATCGTATATCGAACGAACGTTCGAACGTATATAATGAGAGCGGGGCTGACGAAGTCAATACCGTTTTCCCTTACGTTGGACGTCGCCGGCTATCCCGTCCTCGCGGAGTACGAGACTCGACGTCTTTTTATGGAGCGCGACATGAGTTTTCGCTTCGGATCCCGGGTGATCAGCCACGTCGGCGTCGTCGGCTCGGGCCAGATCGGCCCCGACATCGCCCTCCACCTGGCCAAGGCGCTGCACGCCCGCGACGTGCGGGTCACTGTCATCGACGTCTCTCCCGACGCACTCGCCCGCGGCCGCGCGAAGCTCGAGCAGAAAGTCGCCAAGGCCCGCGACAGCGGTGCTTTTGCGCCCGCGGTGGCCGACGCGATCCTGAGCGGCGTCAGCTTCACCAGCGACTACGAGGCGCTGCGCGGGGCCGAGCTGATCATCGAGGCGGCCACGGAGGACGTCTCGGTTAAACGCAGGATATCCGAGCAGCTCGAAACGCTCTGCCCGCCAGACGCTATCCTCGCGTCCAACTCCTCCCACATCGAGCCCGCGCGCATTTTCGAAACGCTCGAGCACCCGGAGCGCTCCCTCGTAATTCACTACTTCTTTCCGGCTGAACGAAACCTGCTCGCGGAGATCGTGCCGGGGCCCAATACCGATGCCGCGCTGACGCAGTCGGTCATGGAGTTGTATGAAGCGATCGGCAAGGTCCCCATCCGCGTCGGCAGCAGATACGGCTACGCCGTCAATCCCGTCTTCGAGGGACTCTTTCTCGCGGCGGCAATAGCGGTCGAGGAAGGGCTGGGCAGCACCAAAGAAGTGGATGCCGCAGCCCGTCGCGCGCTCGGGCTCGGTGTCGGCCCATTCACCGCCATGAATCTCGCCGGCGGCAATCCGATCACCCATCACGCGCTCGACGAGATGACGTCGCGAATCGGTCCATGGTTCCGGTCGCCGCGTCTCATGAAAGACGCCATGGCCTCCGGCACGAAGTGGGACGTGCCAAAGCGTGACGAGCAGGTAGTGCTGTCGCCGGAGGCCGAACAGCGCATAGCCGAGACAATGATCGGCGCGTGTTTCGGCATCTGTGGCGAGATCGCCGACAGTGGCATCGTCTCACTGCCCGATCTCGAGCTGGCGGTGGAGATCGGTCTCGCGATGCGGGCGCCGTTCACGTTCATGAATGAGCTCGGTGTGGACCGCGCGCTGCAGCTCGTTGAAGCGTACGCAGCCGAACACGCCGGATTCCCTGTGCCGCAGTGTCTCCGCGAGCACGCACGCACGCACCAGCCCTTCCAGGTTGATTACGTCTTACGCCGAGACGAAGGCGACGTGGCCATCCTGACGATTCGCCGCCCGCAGGTGCTGAACGCTCTCAACGATGCCGTTTACGCGGAGCTCTACCGGAAATTCGCTGAAGTGCGGGACGATCCGCGCATCGTCGCCGCCGTGCTCACCGGGTTCGGTACGAAAGCGTTCGTCTCCGGCGCAGACATTAACTTTCTCGCGCGAATCACCACGCCGGCCGATGGCGTCGCGACATCGGAACGATCGAAGCTCGCGGGGAACCTGATCGAGAATCTCGGGAAGCCAGTCGTTTGTGCCCTCAACGGCTTCGCGCTAGGCGGAGGAAGTGAGCTCGCTCTCTGCTGCTCGGCGAGACTCGCTGGAAAGGGGATGCCACTCACCTTCTCGCAACCCGAGTCAAACCTCGGCATCGTGCCCGGTGCCGGAGCGACGCAGCGCCTGCCTCGGCTCGTCGGACTGGAGCTCGCGGCGTCGATGCTGCGCACCGGGCGTGGGCTCTCAGGACGCGAGGCGGTGGAGTGCGGCCTGGTCCGAGAGGAGGTGGAAGGTGACCTGCTCGCCGCGGCGATCGCGCTCGCACGTGACGCGGCCAGCGGGAAGGTGGAGTTGAAGCGCATTGACCCAGAGCCCCTGGCAGCCGTGAGCGCGCTGCCGCCGGTCGATCTGGGTCACCGCAGTCGCGCCATTGATGCGCTCATTTGCCGCGCAATCACGGAGGGCTGCCAACGTCCACTGCCCGAGGGCTTACGGCTCGAGTCCGAGCTGTTCGGGTCGTGCTGCGCGACGGAAGACATGCGGATCGGAGTGCGAACCTTCCAGGAAAGCGGACCCCGGGCCAAGGCTGTCTTCGTGCATCATTGACCGCCGGCGATGGCGATTATCTCACGTCCTCGCCAAATGCGAAAATCGGATCCACGTCGACGGGCACCGTTCCAGTCTTATCCAGCGCCGCCTTCAGATCCGCGGGCATCGTACCGTACTTTGCAAACCACGCCTCCGCCCGCGCGCGATCACCGGTAGCCTCGATCTCCAATAGCTCTTTCGCGAGACTCGCCACCGCGCCTGCCATCTTTCCGAAATCAATCGCGTAGCGCCCGCTCGCCGCGTCGTGCGTGATCGCGTCCTTCTCCACGAAGTAATTGAACTCCATCATCTGCGCCCTCGCGTGCGCCTCGGCGACTCCAAACCGCACCGTTCGGAAGATTCCCGCGACGTGTGAGGCGTAGTAGTCGCCCTCGCGCGACTTCGGGAGCACACCTTTGTTCATCAGCCACTCGAGACCATACAGACCGACGATGTCCGCCTTCGCTTCCTCGAGTCCGCTGTAGATCGAACCGATGGCCTCGCGAATGTCCACCTGCTTCCCATTGATTCGCGAGTATGCCGGACCGAGACCGTGCGACATCTCGTGCATGACGACGACAGCCAGGTAACCCTCCATGGATGAAAGATTCGCCTGATCCGGCCGCATCAGCAGCTTTCCGATCGGAAGCACGATGAAGTTGACGCGCGCGTCCATGAAATTCTTGAAGAAGATCTTCTTGGTTCCCTTCTCCGCGTGGATGCGCGGATCGTTCGGGAGATTGTCGGCGACCGCCTGATATCCGTGACGCAGGTCTGCGCCCCGGTACGGTGCGTCCATCACTTCCATCGGCGTGAGGTGACCGGCATTCGACGGTTTGTCGGCAGCCGCCAGCGGCAGTGCATCCTGAATGTCCGCCGCGTACTTCTTGTACATCGCGAGCTTCTCGCTCTCGGCCGCGTTCCGGATCAGGACCGCGACGCCGTACGACGTTTTGACGCCCATGAGCTCGTCGAGGTACGTCTCGTAGGGGGCGAAGATGACGTCGAACTTCGGATTGTCGAGATCGACCCAGGCGAGATCGCTCTTGTAGTAGTCGTCGGTGAGGAGGGCGTCGGCGCGAAGGCGCAGGAAATTCGCGAACGCATTGTCGTCGCTGAGCGCGGCCGCATCGCGCAGCGCCTGCGCGGCAGGAACCAGCCACTCCTTGTACTCGACGTGATACGGAACGCCGACGAGATCGCTGCCGTTCCGCCTGACGACGGTCCACGGGTTGAGAATCTCCGCCTTTTTATCCTGATGCGCGGCGACGTAGTCGTCGATCTCCTTGCGAGTGATTCCTGCAGGGTACAGTGCTGCGCCCGGCTCATAGGTCGTGTTGGCGAGGAAGGGCTTGTTGCCCTCGAGCAGATCGTACCGGCTGCCGTTGATCAGCAGAAAATGGCGAATGTCCTTCTCGGCCTGACCCGGGCAGTTCGCGAGCGCTTTGTAGAGCGTGAGTCCTTCCGGATCGCTCTGCCGCCAGTAGATGCTCTCGAGGTGCTGCCCCGCCTCGACGAGCTTCCGCACCATGCTGACTTCGCGGGCCGAGAGCGCGCTCGTGTCGAACGGCATGTTGACCGGCCGGAACTTCGCGAGCTGCGCGGCGATGTTCCCTGTTGGAGCGGGGTACGAGGTGCACGTCGGAGTTGTCATGGCGGGGGTGCGCGCGTTGCCGGAGCAGGCGGTGCCGATCACGGTCAGCGAAGCCGCGGCGAGGGCGAGGGCAGGATTATTGGATCTCATCCTGAGAAGTTAATCGCTGCCCAGAGGCGGTCCAACGCGGCGAGGGCGTTGAGCGATGATTGTCGATTTCGCCTGTGCCCATCCGTCGAGACTGCAGTGCGACTTGCGACGCACGCCTATCGGTGTATGTTCGGTGTCTCTATTATACCGCTATCCGGCCGGCCTGAGGGAAAACGCTGATGCAGTTCGCCGAGAGATTCATCCGTCGTCCCGTGCTGTCGAGCATGATCAGCCTTGGGCTCGTCCTGTTGGGGGTGATCGCATACAGTCGGCTGCCCGTTCGCGAATTCCCGGACGCGGACCCGCCGATCGTGTCGGTCACCGTGGTGCTGCCAGGCGCGAGCCCACAGGTGGTCGAGTCCGCGGTGACGGACGTGCTCGAGGAGGAACTGTCGAGCCTCGAGGGGCTTCGCTCGCTGACCAGCGCGAGCCAGGAACAGCGCAGCACGATCACGCTGGAATTCACTCTCGATCGCGAGATCGAAGCCGCAGCGCAGGACGTACGCGACAAGGTGTCGCGTGTGCGTGGCCGGCTACCCGAAGACGTCGAAGAGCCGGTGATCGCGAAACAGGAAGCGGACGCGTTTCCGATCATGTTCCTCGCCCTCACGTCGAAGACCTATGGCTTGATGGAGCTCTCGGACATCGCCGACCGCCAGATCAAGCCGCGACTGCAGACGATTCCCGGAGTGTCGGGTGCGCCGATCTACGGCGAGCGACGCTTCGCGATGCGCGTCTGGCTTTCGCCGGCCGAGCTGGCGGCGCGCGGACTCACTGCGCAGGACGTGGAGTCGGCAATCCGCACGCGAAGCGTGGAGATCCCGGCAGGCCGAATCGAGTCTGACCGGCGTGAGTTCTCCGTGCGCTACCTGGGCGAGATGCGAACTCCGGATGAGTTCGCGAATCTCACGGTCGCTAGCGGAAACGGCGAGCTCGTCAAGCTCGGCGACG
>JAHFCS010000039.1 GCA_023249395.1 Gemmatimonadota bacterium | reverse complement strand
TGTAGCGGCAACCGTTCGCGCATCTTAGTATTGCGTGGCTACACCAGCAGTTGTCGCGCTCGGCCAGTCGTGATGCGTGCGTTAAGGGAGCCACAGAGTGAAAAGCCTCATCCACCGTCAAACCACTGTGCGTTGAAGCACCTCAGCGCGATCGCTGCTCACCGAAAGACTTCTCCCACGTGACACGCGCCAGATGACCACACCGACCGAATTTGTTCCTGACATCGGCTCCGCGTACACAATCGAGGGCGAAGTCGGGCGCGGCGGAATGGCGACCGTATATCGGGCGCACGACCGCCGGCACAACAGAAGCGTCGCTGTCAAGGTTCTGAACCGCGATGTCGCCGCTTCGCTCGGCACTGCGCGCTTCCTTCAGGAGATTACGACTGCGGCCGGCTTGAGCCATCCGAACATCGTTCCAGTGCACGACTCCGGCGAGCATGAGGGAGTCGTCTACTACGTGATGCCGCATATCGAGGGCGAGACTCTCCGCGAGCGGCTCAACCGGGAAAAGCGGCTACCGCTCTCGGACGTCGCGCACATCACTCTCCGGATCGCGTCCGCGCTCGATTTTGCGCACCGGCACGGCGTAGTCCATCGTGACATCAAGCCCGAGAACATCATTCTTTTCGAGGATGAGCCGCTGATCCTCGACTTCGGGATCGCCAAGGCCATCACCGCTGCCGGAGGAGATAATCTCACGAGGACCGGGATTGCCATCGGTACGCCCGCCTACCTGAGTCCCGAACAGATCAGCGGCGAGACGAACCTCGACGGCAAGAGCGATCAGTACAGCCTTGCCTGCACAGTCTACGAGCTTCTGTCGGGATCCCCGACTTTCACCGGATCATCTGCGCAGGGTGTGATCGCGGAGCGCTTCACCGAAAGGCCGCGCAGTCTCGCGGAAATCGTTCCTGGCACACCGGCGGGAGTGGCCGAATCCGTGGCGCGGGCGCTGTCGCTCGAGTCTGAAGCGAGATTCCCGACCGTGACGGAGTTCGCGGAGGCACTGGCGCGGGCGGCGCGGACATCGGAGGCGCCAGCGAAGGGAGAAGTCTCGACGAAACAATCGGTGGCTGTGCTTCCATTCACGAACATGAGCGCCGATGCCGAGAACGAGTTCTTTGCCGACGGAATCACGGAAGAGATCATCAATTCCCTGACGAAGGTTCGCGCCCTCGATGTCGTCTCGCGCACTGCGTCGTTCGCATTCAAGGGAAAGACTCAGGACGTGGACGAGATCGGCCGCAGGCTCAAGGTGCGAAGCATCCTCGAGGGCAGCGTCCGCAAGGCGGGAAGCCGGCTGCGCGTCACCGCGCAGCTGGTGGACGTCGCGACGGGCAACAACCTCTGGTCCGAGCGCTACGATCGTGAGCTCGCGGACGTCTTTGCAATCCAGGACGAGATTGCGACCAGCATCGTCAACGCGCTCAAGGTCGTGCTCAGCGACACGGAAGAGGCGGCGATAAAGAAGATTCCGACACAGAGCGTGCGCGCGTACGAGTACTATCTGCGCGGCCGGCAGCTCTTCCATCAGCGGCGGCCGGAGACACTCGACGCAGCGGAAGACATGTATCGTCGTGCGATCGCTCTCGATCCGAACTATGCGCTGGCGTACGCCGGCCTCGCCGACTGCTCGAGCTTTCGTCGCAGCTATCATGGCGGCGGCGAGGAAGCGCTGGCTCAAGCGGATGCAGCCAGCAAGCGTGCACTCGAGCTCGATCCATCGCTGGCCGAGGCGCACGCCGCGCGCGGCCTCGTGCTCCAGCACCAGCGGCGGTTCCCGGAAGCTTTTGCTGAATTCGGGGAAGCAATGCGCCTCGATCCAACGCTGTACGAGGCGCTGTACTATTACGGACGCGCGCTGCAGGCGAATGGTGACCTGGAGGGTGCGGTGAAGATGTACGAGAGAGCGGCCGAACTGCGCGGCGACGACTACCAGTCCCTGGGGTTCGTGGCGACGGCGTATCGGGGACTCGGCCGGCGCGACGACATGCTGGCTGCGGCACGACGAATGGTCGAGGCAGCCGAACACGCTCTGACGATCAATCCCGGAGACTCACGGGCTTTGTATCTGGGCGCGATCATGCTGGAGCACCTCGGCGAGTCGCGCCGCGCCCAGGAGTGGGCGCAACGAGCTCTTCAGCTCGATCCTGCGCATCCGGTGATGCTCTACAACATCGGTTGCTTCCACGCCCTCGCAGGCCGGCCCGAGATTGCGCTCGACCACATCGAGCGCGCAATCGAGTTGGGCTTCCATCACCGTGACTGGCTGCTCAACGACGCCGACTTGAGTCCGATCCGCGATCACCAGCGGTTCAAATCGCTTCTGGAGAAAGCGGCGCTGTCCTGAGCATGGCTTTCTCGGAGCATTCGACCAGGGGAGTCACACCCCACCGCTGTGGCGGCGAAGCCTGGCCCGCCTTAGTATTGCCACGCAGTGAACATCATCCACCGCCAATCCGTTCCGCATTGAAGAATCTCAGCATGATCGCCATCAGGTTGCCGCTCTTCGCGGTGCTGGCATGGCCGCTCGACCTCGGGTCGTTCGTTACTCAACACCAATCGACGAATTTCCGTGCGGCCGCCAATCGAACGGCCGACACGCTTTCGGTTCCGCCCCTCTTCGTCAACCAGTCGTCGTTGCCGCACACGGTGGAGGTAACGATCACCGCCGCGCCAACCCGGCTCTCACTCGTCCCTGGATCCACCACCGAGGTCTATGCCTACAATGGACGGATACCCGGCCCCACGCTCGATGTACACGAAGGCGACAAGCTCATCGTCCATTTCAGGAATGAACTTCCCGAGCCGTCCACAATTCACTGGCATGGGATCCACCTTCCGGCCAGCCAGGACGGCAGCCCTCTCGATCCGGTAGCCGCCGGCGCGACGCACGATTACGTATTCACGATCAAGGCCGGTACCTCTGGGACGTACTGGTATCATCCACATCTCCACCGCCGCACGGGATATCAGATCGCCAAGGGACTCTTCGGCGCATTCGTCGTCCGCGCGCCCGACGATCCCTTGCCGGCGTCTCTCCCCGACAGGGTGCTCATCCTCACCGATAACCGGTTCGGTCCGGACGGGTCGTTGGATTTTCCCGATCCGCGCTCCATTGAGGGTCAGATCGACGAAGAGAATGGGCGCGAAGGCAACGTCGTCTTCGTGAACGGCCAGGTGATGCCGAAGATTACGATTCGCAGCGGAGAGGTTCAGCGTTGGCGGGTGATCAACGCTTCGGCGGCACGTATTTATCGACTTGCGATTCCGGGGCAGACGCTGCTGCATGTGGGAGATGACGGCGGTCTCTTCGAGCGGCCAGTGGAGGCAAAGGAGATCTTGCTGGCGAACTCCGAGCGTGTGGAACTTCTTGTACGCGGGACCGCTCCGCCCGGCACGCGAACCACGCTGCAGACACTTCCGTATGACCGGTACGCTCCGCAGACCCGGCCCAAAGACTGGAACGTCACGCGCGACCTGTTGTCGCTGCAGTATGCCGACGCGAAGCCTGTGGCGCCCATTGCGCTGCCCGTCGGTCTGCGCCATATCCCCGTGCTCGATACTGCGAACGCGACGGCTACGCGCGTCATGTCGCTGGGCCAGGGCTTCATCAATGGGCGAATCATGGACATGAGTCGCGTGGACGTCAGCGCGCGGATTGGAGCGACGGAGATCTGGCAGATAGAAAACCTCGTCGGGATGGATCACCCCTTCCATCTGCATGGATTCCACTTCCAGGTACTCGACCGGAATGGAGTGCCTGAGCCTTACCGCAGCTGGAAGGACGTGGTGAACGTGCCGAAGCACGAGACTGTGCGATTCATCGTTCATTACGAGGATTTTCCCGGGAAGTGGATGTTTCACTGCCACATCCTCGACCACGAAGACATGGGCATGATGGGCATTCTCGAACTCAACTAACTGGGAGGGGAAAGCGATGGCAGCATTGAGCAAGTCTCGATATCTCGGATTCCTTGTACAGAT
The DNA here is from genome assembly GCA_023249395.1 of Gemmatimonadota bacterium. GTDB lineage: Bacteria > Gemmatimonadota > Gemmatimonadetes > Gemmatimonadales > Gemmatimonadaceae > UBA4720. The sequence continues at coordinate 6,031 of JAHFCS010000039.1, read as the reverse complement.
CCTCGTGATCGCCGCTTGCACCCCGTCGAGTGGAGCGACCTCGAGCAGCTCGGAAGTACGGACGAGCATGGGCCCGCAGGACCAGGTTGCTCTTGGTCGTTATCTGGTGCTCAGCCACGACTGCGGTGGGTGTCACGGGGGTGACGCTAATCCCGCGGCAGTCGGCTGGCTCGACGGAGTGCGCAGTCCCATCCAGGAGTTCAAGATCGGCCCCTGTGCAGTTCAACCTGGCGCGCAGCCGTGCTTTACAACCCGCCCGAAGAATCTGACACCGGATAATGCCACGGGAACCGGCCGGTTCAGCGAGCGACAGATCTTCAACGCGCTGCGATTTGGATTGCGCCCCGAGGAGACGCCCGACGTCGAGATCACGTCAACCACGCCGGGCCAGGGAAACTTCCCGATGACTCCCCATTACCTCGCCGTCCCGATGCCATGGCCGGCGTTTCGTCACATGCCCGACGCGGAACTGTGGGCCATCGCTGCGTACCTCAAGCGCGGCCTCAAGCCGGTGAATCACAAAGTGGAAGACAGCGACGGACCGCCCGACTTCTGGGCGAGCGCGTACGCGAATAACTCGTTCGGCTCGCATCCGGCGCCGGCATACCCGACAGCCAACGAGCGTTAGCTCGGCGGTTGCGCAGCGCTTGAAAAAAGCCTGCCGGATCCATCGCGGACCCGGCAGGCTTTTCCTTTTTGTGCGTCGAGGGCGTGCCGCGCGCTATCTCTTTTTCTTCGTCTTGTCGACGTTGTTGCCGATGACTGCGCCGGCAACCGCTCCAACTGCGCCGCCGACCACTGCGCCCTTCACCCCGCCCGTGGCCGCGCCTATCACCGCGCCGACCCCAGCACCGATCGCTGCGTCACGCGCGCCGTGCTTGACGGTTGTCGTGGTGCCCGCGCTCGTCGTGCCTGCTGAGCCGACTGAGCTGCTGCCGCCGCTCGAGCGGGTCGACCCACTCGACGTGGTCGATCGGCGCGGCGTGGAGCTCGTTGGCGCGGTTGTTGTTCTCTGAGTCGTCGTGGTCGTCGTGGTTGTCAGTCCGGGCGCCGCTGCCGCGGCTCGCTCGGCTGCCGAGATCGAATCCAGCGTGGCTGCGTTCTGAGTCGCCAGGGAGAGACTGTCGGCTGACGTCTTGTCCGCTTTCGAGCACGCGAAGGTGCTCATGATCGCGGCAGCTGCCAGGATATGCGTAATTCTCATCGTTCGTGTCCTGAAATAGGTAGGCTAACACCTCATGGTAGGGAGCACTTGCCATGCCAGCTTATGCGAGGCCCTTCTATATCACATGGTGACAATATGTTGCGGTAATGACCTTGAAGGAACGGCAGCTCCACCTTCACCCTGAAGCTGCCGCGGGATTGACGCAGCTTTCGATTGCCACCGCGCCCTCGTTGGCTTAACGTGGCTGTGTGAGCGCGCAGCGCTCGAGGAGCAGTGGGTTTGCGGTGCGAATACCGGCGGCCCGATTGAATCGATTGTTGGGAACACTTATTTTTCATGATTACCAGCGCCAGTAGCTCAGTTGGATAGAGCAACAGCCTTCTAAGCTGTGGGTCGGGGGTTCGATTCCCTCCTGGCGCGCCAGACTGCATGTGTTCGCGCCGTTAGCTCAATTGGCAGAGCAAATGACTCTTAATCATTAGGTTGTAGGTTCGATTCCTACACGGCGCACTGAGCCGAAAAAGGAGGCCGCCCGGACTGGAGCGGCTTTTTTTTCAGGTGGCCCGCTCGCGCGGGTCGCTCTCGTCGCGGCGTCTCTGGCGCTCGCGCTGCTTGCGTCGGAAGCGATCGTGAGAGTCGTCGCGCGTCAGCCGGCGCGGCTCGAATCTCCCGGCATGTTCGTCGCCGATTCCAGCATCGGATATCGACTCGCTCCGTCGTACTCCGGCTATCGCGGCAATCGCGTCGAGTACATGAACCGGATCCGAACCGATACGCTCGGGATGCGGACTGATCCGGACGGCGCACGCGTGAATACGAGTGGCGAAGCAGACAGCGGCGTTCCGATTCTCGTGCTTGGCGATTCATTCATCTTCGGCCAGGGTGTCGAGGCGCGAGAGGTTTTCTCGACAAAGCTCGAGCAACGTCTTCGTGCCGATGGAATTTCTGCGAAGGTCTTGAACGCGGGTGTCCCCGGCTACGGTCTCCGCGAAGAAGCGAGCTGGCTGTCACGCTTCGGCGGCAAAATCCACCCACGACTCGTCATCATTGGGATCTACCTCGGCAATGATCTCGTCGACGGACTGAGGAATCCCGCTCAGCGGTTGCGGGATGGCGGGGTCACTGCTCCAGCGACGACGTGGCACACTCCAATCTCTGCGTGGCTCTACGCCCACTCTCATCTCTACGACCTCGCGATAGAAGGGGCGGTCCGCATCGCGATGCTACTGAGGCCCGGTCACGCCGGCGAGCTGGAAGTTGGAGACCAACTGGTATCTCCCGATCCTGCAGCCCGAAAAGCGGAGACGGATTCGGCAGCCGCGGCGCTCGACGATTTGCTGCGTAGCGCAGCGTCTCTCGAGAGTGCCACTTTCGCGTTCTTCATACCGCAGATTGTCCAGGTCGAGACATGGCGCCTGCGCGACTTGCCGCGAAGAGTAGCGATCGCGGGACCCGTTGATCTCACATACCCCAATCGGATATTCTCGCGCCTTCTGGTCGAACGGAATGTTCCATTTCTCGATCTCACGAGCCCATTTCAGGAAGCGGCGAGGCAGGGAGACACACTGTATCTGCCGATCGATCGTCACTGGACCCTACGTGGGCATGAGCTCGCCGCTGCGCTGGTAGCCCGCGTAATCGAGTCTTCGCTGCGTGACGTTGCCGACAGGGCCGCCACGCCCGCCCCTCACATGGCGCGTTGAGTTGACAGCCACAGCGCCACCTACAGTCTCGGTCGTGATTGGCTCGGTCGAGTCGGAGCGGACCATTCGCGAATGTGTGTCCTCGGTAGTCGAGAGCTGTTCGGGCCTGGATGCCGAAATCATTGTCGTGGATGCGTCACGCGATGCTACGGCAGCGCGCGTCCGCATGTACTTTCCGCACGTGCTGCTGATACAGCTTCCGTCGGGGACACTCACTCCGGTCCTCTGGTCAACCGGGATCTCTCACGCGCGCGGATTCAGGATCGCGCTGACGAACGGGCATTGCTTCGTGAAGCCTGAATGGGCACGCGATCTTATCACTGCGCTCGACACCGGCGCCGCAGGAGCCGGCGGGCCGATCGAGCTGAGACGAGGGTCGTCGATGGTCGACCGCGCGATCTACCTTCTGCGATACTCGGCGTTCCTGCCGGCTGTCGAGTCGGGTGTGTCGCGTGTGCTGGAGATCGCCGGCGACAACGCCATGTACACGCGCGCTGCACTGGAGAGACATGACTCCACGTTCGGAAACGGGTTGTGGGACGTGGAGCTGAACAAGCTGCTGAGAGAGGAAGGGCGGGAGCTCTTGATGGTTCAGGGGGCGGCGGTGTCATTCGGCGCTTCCTTTCCGCTGGCGGTTGTCTCGCGGCACCGTTTCGCCCACGGACGCCATTTTGGCGCATGGCGGGTGCGCGAAAATGCAGTGTCGCCGTTGCGCATCGTTGTCACCGCGCCGCTGGTACCATTCGTTCTCTTCGCGCGCATCGGCGCGAGAGTCCTGCGACATGGGCGTCATCGCCTGGACTTTCTCGTTTCATCGGTGTTCGTCTTGTGGCTTGCGGCGTGCTGGGCGGCCGGAGAAGCCGCCGGCGCGATGGACGCTGGAGCATCGCATGCGCATCGGCATTGACGCGACCTGCTGGATCAACGAGCGCGGATACGGCCGGTTCACACGTGAGCTCGTGGCGGCAATGACGGCCCTCGCTCCCGACGACGAGTTCGTCTGCTTCCTCGACAGGACCTCGGCGGCTGCATTCAGGCTCGACGCCCCAAATCTTCGCTCCGTGGTCGTCTCACTGGGAGAGTCGCCGGCAGTCGCCGCGTCGGCGTCAGGCAATCGGAGAATTCTCGACATGCTGAGAATGACCCGAGCCGTTTCGCGGGAGCCGCTAGACGTATTCTTCTCACCCTCTGTCTACACGTATTTTCCACTGCCTCGAGGGCTGCCGGCAGTCGTCACGATTCACGACGTCATCCCGGAGCGCTTTCCAAAGCTGACTTTTCCTTCTACGCGGGCGAGGCTTTTCTGGTGGATGAAAATGCGGCTGGCACTCTTCCAGGCTCGGCTCGTGCTCACGGTTTCCGATTTTGCAGCGCGGGACATCGCCCGCATTCACGGAATCACGCCTAACCGCCTCCGCGTTGCCCTCGAGGCGCCGTCCGTGGCATACCATCCTTCCGGAGTCGCGGACATCACCGCGGCGGCGGAAAGGGGAGGGTTGCCTCCTGGCGCACGGTGGTTCATCTATGTCGGCGGCTTCAATCCACACAAGAACGTCCCGGCCATCGTGCGCGCTCATGCTGCGCTTGCCCGAGCGCTCGGTGAATCTGCTCCCCATCTGCTCCTTGTCGGTACGCTCGATCGCGACGTATTCCACGGCGACGCGTCCGCCGCGGAGCAGGCGATCGCCGCTGTGGGCTCGGGATCGCTCGTGAAATGGACCGGATTCGTTGATGACGCCGAGCTGCGGCACCTTCAATCGGGTGCGTTGGCATTGGTGCTCGCGTCGGAGAGCGAGGGCTTCGGACTTCCGGCAGTCGAGGCAGCGGCGTGCGGTACACCGGTGATCGCAACGACAGAAAGCCCGCTGCCCGATCTGCTGAGCGGAGGCGGTATCTTCATCCGCCCGGGCGACGACGCAGCGCTGCTCCAGGCGATGCGGACGATGGCCACCGACGAGTCCGCCCGACGTAACTTCGGCGCCAACGCGCTGGCAGCCGCGCACACACTCACCTGGGAACGCGGCGCCTCGGCTGCACTCGCGGCGATTCGGCAGGCCGCGGCTTGACAGCATTGCGCTTCTGTTTTCCCACCACGTTTTATCCGCCGTACAGCTTCGGAGGCGACGCTATTGGGGTGCAGCGACTGGCGCGGGCTTTGGTGAGGCGCGGACACGAGGTGACGGTGGTCCACGATCGGGATGCCTATCGGCTCCTGAATCATGGAAAAGAGCCTGTGGCTGTCGCGGCCGATGACGGCGTCAAGGTAATCGGTCTCGAGAGCCGGCTACGGTGGCTTGCTCCGCTCCTCACTCAGCAGACCGGACGCCCCGTCGCCAATGCCGATCGCCTCCGCGCCATACTCGACGACGGACATTTCGACGTGATCAATTTTCACAACGCGTCATTGATCGGCGGCCCGGGAATGTTTTCGTATGGTTCGGGCGCCACCAAAGTGTACATGGCCCACGAGCACTGGCTGGTCTGCCCGACGCATGTGTTGTGGCGGCACAACCGCGAGCTTTGCACCGGACGCCATTGCGTGAGGTGCCAGCTCGTTTACCGCCGTCCGCCGCAGCCGTGGCGGCTTACGGGACTCATGGAGCGCGAGCTCAGACACATCCATGGATTCATCGCGATGAGCGAGTTCAGCCGCGCCAAGCACCACGAGTTCGGCTTTCCGCGCGAAATGGAGGTGGTGCCGTACTTTCTCCCTGACCCTGTACCGGGCGAGGGAGCGGCGACTTTCGGGCGCCTGCATTCACGACCTTATTTTCTTTTCGTTGGGCGACTCGAAAAGATCAAGGGACTCGACGATGTCATCCCGTTATTCCGAAGCTATACGGATGCCGACCTGCTGATAGCCGGTGACGGCAACTACGAAGAGCATCTCCGCGAGCTGGCAGCCGGGAATCCGCGCGTCGTTTTCCTCGGTCGCGTTCCGTTCGAGCGACTCCGGGCTTACTATCAGCACGCGGTGGCGACTGTGGTGCCATCGGTTTGCTACGAAACTTTCGGAATCATACTCATTGAATCCTTCAGACAGGGAACGCCCGTGATTGCGCGAAGACTCGGACCTTTTCCCGAGATCGTCGAACAGGCGGGCGGCGGGGAGCTTTTCAGCACCGACTCGGAGCTGCTCGGCGCGATGGAGCGGCTCGCGACG
>JAHFCS010000487.1 GCA_023249395.1 Gemmatimonadota bacterium | reverse complement strand
TGGGTCGTCCTCTGGCTCGGCGCAATCCTCGTGGCGATCGGCGATGCTCCGCTCGAACAACGGAGCTGGCGCGCCGCGCTGCTGATCGGATTCGCATTCGCAGTCTCGATGAAGAGCTCGCTCTTCGTGCTTGCGCTGACCGGCGCGACGATCGGCGCGTATGCGTTCACGTCGCGGCTGATGTTCCCGATCGAACCGCGCCGCGCCGTACGGACCGCGCTCGCATCGATTCTGATGATCGCCCTGCCGCCGGTGGCGATCGGTCTTGGGTTCGCATTGGCAGGCGCTTGGGAGCCCTTCAAGTACGGCGTTTTCCTGCACAACGTCTTTCCGCAAGAGACCCAGTGGCGCGTGTTCTGGCTGATTCCGGGCTACTTCATCACGCGCGCCGGCGTGCGAAGCCTGGTGCAGTCCGGCCTGGAAAGGCCGCTTCTTCAGCGCCGGCTGTTCGTTTTCCTGACGTGTGCGCTCTTCGGCACGATTCTAAGCGGCCTCTGGCCGATGCTCTCGCTCCAGAGCTATCTGCCGTTCTATCCGCTCGCGCTGATCGTGTCGGTCCCGTTGATCCTCGAAAGCTCCGCAGTGCTCGGCGAGCGCAACATGCTGGCGAAGGCCTGCATCGCGCTCGAGCTCGTGACTCTGCTCCTCGTGTCGCGTCCGTGGAAGAACGACACTCGGGAAGAAACCGAGCTGGTTGCGGAAGTTCTCAGCATCACCGGCCCGAACGATCCGGTGATGGATCTGAAGGGCGAGGCTCTCTTCCGCGAGCGTCCTTACTACCTCGTGATCGAATCGATCACGAACCGCAAGTTCCGTCACTGCCGCATCGCCGACGGCATCTCCGAGGCATTGCTGCGCTCCAACACGCACGTCGTCACCACTGACCACCTTCCGCAGCGCAGCCGCCGGTTCGTCCATGAGAACTACGTCCCGTGGGGACGCGTTCGTGTTGCTGGCTTCCGTCTGCCGTCGCTGGAGGCGTGCAAAGGACTTCCGGTCACCATACGCATTCCGGGTCAGTACGCCCTTCTCGGCGATCACGGTCCGGTCGATGTGTCGATCGACGGAAGCGCGTTCTCGCAGCGGATCTTTCTGAATGCCGGAAAACATCTCCTGACGTCCCGCACGCAGGTCCGTCAGCCGCTCATGGTGTGGTCGAATGCGCTTCGCTGCCGCTACACAGATCAGTATCGCGCTCAGGCGCTTCGCGAAGCTGAGGACGCCAGGACCCGCGCGCGGATGATCGCGCAGGACCTCAACGCGATGCCCGACCCGCGCATGTTCACAACGGGAAGCTAGCCGATCGCAGGGGCGCGCAGCAGCGCGCCCGCAGCTCCCTTTTCTTTCTCCGCGACACACAGGGCACGCCTGGCGCCGCTACGCCGCATACAATGACTTGCCGCATGCAGACGGATATCACCTTCGGAACCGACGGCTGGCGCGCAGTCATCGCGGAGGGGTTCACATTCGAGACCGTGCGCCGCGTTGCCGCCGCGGTTGCGGTCGCTACGCGAACGCTCGAGCCGCCGAGGGAAATCGATCGCAACACGTTGATCGTCGGCTACGACCGCCGCTTCCTCTCGCTCGAATTCGCCCTCGCGGTCGCGGACGAGCTGCGGCAGGCCGGATTCAGCGTCATTCTTTCGAACGCGCCGGCGCCGTCTCAGACGATCTCCTTCACCGCGTTCCATCGCAAGGTGTTGGGTGGAGTGGTCGTGACGGCGAGCCACAATCCGGCGCGCTACAACGGCATCAAGTTCAAGGCCTGGTACGGCGGCTCGGCGCTTCCCGAGACGTACCAGAAGATCGCGGCGAGCCTCGGGCAGCGTTCGCGGCGCGAGGGCGGATCAGTGACCGAGGAGGACATCCTCGAGGACTACATCACGGCGGTGCGGGGACAGCTCGATGTCGAGCGGATTCGTCGCGGACGGCTGGCGATCCTCCACGATCCGATCCACGGCGTCGCCTCGACGTTGCCGTCGCGAATCCTCGGCGTCGACTACGTCGGGTCGGCCCGCATCATCGGGAAGAATCTGCTTCCGGGCTCCAACACCGTCGTCGATGACATCCGCGGCGACGCGAATCCGTCCTTCGGCGGCGTCAATCCCGAGCCGATTCCCGAAAACCTGGTCGCCTCGAAGAACGTGATGCTGACCGGCGAATACGATCTCGCCATCTGCAACGACGGCGACGCCGACCGTCTCGGCATCCTCGACGAGCGGGGAGAATTCGTCTCACCGCACAAGATCATCGCGCTCCTCGCGCTCTACCTCGTCCGCGAGAAGAAGATGCATGGCGACATCGTGAAGACCTTCTCGACGACGCGGCTGGTGGAGAAAGTCGCGAAGGCGCTCGGGACCACGCTGCACGAGACGCCGATCGGATTCAAGTACGTCGCCGATCTGATGCTGTCACGCGACGTCCTCATTGGTGGTGAGGAAAGCGGTGGCATCGGCTTCGGACACTTCATGCCGGAGCGCGACGGAATTCTTTCGGGGCTTCTCGTCGCCGAGTGCGTCGCGCACCACGGCCGTCCGCTGTCCGACATCATCGAGCGAATGGAGCAGGAATTCGGAGCGTTGCACTACGACCGCCGCGATCTGCACCGGACGATGGAAGCATGCGGCCGGCTCATCGAGCGCGTGCGCGCCGGAGAGATCGATCGCGCATTCGGTCCCGGATTCGCCAATCGCGAAGAGAAAGAC